>CAYQXT010000081.1:0-11646 GCA_964421365.1 uncultured Bacteroidaceae bacterium | reverse complement strand
CGCACAGTAAGAGGTCCTGTCATGTCCTCCGGCCCGGGAAAAATTCAAATTCTAGGAATAGCTAAAATTAACGGGAAAGAAGTATTTAGTCTGCGCTTTTTGCAGGGACGTAATCCCAACTGGGTACTCAGACCTTTTTTTGCACAGTATAATAAACAAGCGATTTGGATAGACGATTTAAAACCCGCGTTTGCGGAAGAATTCTTTTTTGATGAAACTGATCAAGTAGTATAAGAAACTTCTTATAAGTAAAATCAAAAAATAACGACAGATTATATAAGAATTATTAATTTTGCTAAAAATTTATAGATATGTTTTTACCCATATTATTGATAAGCGTAGTTTTTCTCGGTATTGCTCTTCTAGGCTTAGGAGTACAAACTTTTTTTAGTTCCAAACGAAAATTTCCTGAAACAGAGATAGGTAGAAGTAAAGCCATGCGCGAAAAAGGCATCTATTGTATGAAAACCGAACAAGTACGGATAGACAAGGGGCTATCAAAAGGACAAGATTTAGACTCTGCTGATTATTCCTGCTGTGGTGATGGATGCAGTGTATAATTTCAGCACCCTTATTATAAAAGAAGAGGCTCAAAATTGAGCCTCCTCTTTTATAATAAATAAAAATTATGTAATGAGATTCATTAGTTAAGATCCCAAAATAATTTTGTTGTTAATTTATCTCCTCCAACATCACTAGCTGCAGCTTTATAGTTCACCCCATTTAATGTTTGTTCATTAATCGGATACGTATAACGTGTTGGGTAACTTGTCGTTACTGCGTTTGGTGGCATAGGTAAAGCCGGATAATCTAAACGACGATATTCTGTCCAACCTTCAAAACCTCTATTGAAAAAAGCAAGCCAAGCTTGAGTTCCAATTTTTTGTTTCCATGCACCGGTAGCGCTAGTATAAGCCACTGCGGCTTGAGCTAAATAAGTGGTAGCATCGGCAGCCGTTCCACCCCAATATTCGATACTAGCGGTGATAGCATTATTGTAATGCGTTTCGGCTGTTCCTCCAACACTCCATCCTCTTTCCGCTGCTTCGGCTAAATAGAATTCAACTTCTGAATAGCTTAATAAAGTAGCCTCAAAAGTGGGATTTTCTAATTTAGTAGAAAGATGCGAGAAACTAGGATAGGCATTAGAAGCTCCGTAAGTTCCTCCAACAACATTCCCTGTACCATCTAAATCCTTAAAGTAGAAAGGTCTACGAGGGTCATTTAGGGTATTCATCATATCTCCAATTGTGCTTGTAGCAACGAAGTCGCTACGGCCACTGGCTACTAAATCGCTCCAAAGTGGATTTGTATTCGGAGAAGCATCTAAATAAGAGAAAGCTGCATTATCTGCATTGGAAGAAAATACACCAGCAGTTACGGCACTTTCAACGACTGTTTGAGCTAAAGAAGGTTGAGCATCTGCCAAAGTGATACCTATTTTAACTTTTAGAGAATTAGCAAATTTTATCCATGCAGCTACATCTCCATTGTATACAATATCTACGCCACTACCAAAACTGGTATTTGCAGCATCCAGATTAGTTAAATCTGCATCAATATTAGTTAACAATGCCTTATATACGGTTAGTGCATCATCATATTTAGGGGCATCAATTGCATCATTTAGAGCATCTGTATAAGGAATATTTCCCCATAAAGTGAGCATACGATAATAAGTGTAGCTACGAACTAAATCTATGATAGCTATTTTGTTTTTTTGAGCAGCTTTATCTGCAGCCAAAACGAAACTTTCAGCCCCTAAAATACTTTCTGATTCTTTTAGGTCTTTTAGAACATCTTTATAATATACAGACCACGCATTATCAGGTACTGTTCTGTTTACGATATCGAAATTCGACTCATCTGTGTAAGTAGTCTCGGTTATATATTGAGCCCATAACTTAAAATCGTTCATGTTCACGTTTATACTCGCCACTTGGTCCGCGAGATTTTTTTCTGCATTGGAGAATAAAGTTCCCCCTGGTACCGCCGTAGGACTTTTTACATTCGTATTCAGCTCTTCAAAATTTTCGGAGCAAGATACGGCAAAGAACGCTAATGCGATAATTAATAATTTTCTCATTGTCTTGTTAATTTAGAATTTTAATTTTAGGTTTACACTAAAGTTACGAGTACTTGGCATAACTCCACTTTGAAAGCCCTGTAAGTTACCAGAACTTAAACCAGCTTCAGGATCGGCATAAGGAAGATTTTTCCATAATATGGCAACATTAGAACCCGTTACTCCTACTGTAACCCCTCGTAAAAATTTACCCGTTAATTTAGAAGGTAAATTATAAGATAAATTAATTTCACGTAATTTCAAATAAGATGCATCATAAATGTAAGCAGCATTTGGATATCTAGCCCATCCATAAGCATAATATCTATCACCAGGTACACGAATATCATTGGCTGTACCATCATCTTTTACTCCATCAAGAATAAAACCTCCGCCATCGGCTAATGAATTACGAACCGGTTTTCCTAAATCATTGTTACCAACAGATTCGGGATATAAACCTGTTCCTTGTCCATACCATTGGTCAAGAGAAAATATACTGCCACCATATTGCATATCTAATAAAAAGCTGAAATTAAAACCTTTATAAGAGAAGCTGTTCATTAAACCACCGTTCCAATCTGGATTTATATCTCCAATTACATTATCAGAAGTAGTTGTTTTTTGATAGAATCCATTAGATTTTACTAATTTTTTACCATTCTTATAAACAAAATCTGTTCCTTCTATTGTCCCATAAGGCTGACCTTTAGTTGCATTGATGGTTATACCTCCTTGGTAAGAGCCTAAAACAACGTTTGTAACTTCTTGTCCATCTTTTGATTTATATAAGTCAACAACTAAGTTATCGTTTTTACTCCAGTTTAAAGAAACGTCCCAACGGAATGCACCCATTTTTAGAGGGGTTGCATTTAAAGCTAATTCTATACCACTGTTCTGGATTTCACCCGAGTTGACGTACTTAAAGGAATATCCGCTTGCTCTTGAAACAGAAACAGGAAGAATTTGTTGAATTGTATTCGTCTTATAATAAGAAACATCAAATCCAAAACGTTTGTTAAAGAACATCATTTCTAATCCTGTTTCTAAACTTTTGGTACGTTCTGGCTTTAATTCTGGATTGTTTTTAGTACTACTAACAGAGAATAGAGTGCTATTACCAAATGGACTCGGTTTGTAATAAACATCTGTAACACTGGCAAAAGGAGCATCGTTACCAACCTCTGCATAATTGAAACGAACTTTACCAAATTGGAACCAATTAACATTCACTAGATTTGAGAAAATGAGGTTGGCTGCAATAGAAGGATAAAGATAAACACTATTATCTTTTGGTAAAGTAGAAGAGCGATCACGTCGTAGTGTACTTTCCAAATAGAAGAAATCTTTATAACCAATAGATAAACGACCATACATACCATTAACGGCAATTGTAGATTGACCCTCTGTTGGAGCCAAAACATTACTTACTGAATTTTCTACTGCATATAAATCAGGTACAACTAAACCGCCATTTGTAGAGGCAAAAATAGAATGGGTATAATCTCGGCGAATATTTCCTCCGAATAAAGCAGTTAAGCTAATATCTCCAAAGGTTTGGTTGTAATTGGCCATTAAATCATAGTTGTTCTCTCTGAAATTATAATTGTAGCGAGTATAGCCAGAGCCTACATCCGGACGGCCAATACCAAAACGGCGAGCAATACTCCCAACAGCTAATCTTTCCTCTTGTAGAGTCGAATAGTAATCTACCGAAGCACGGCCAGTTAAACTTAGATGCTCATTTACTTTATAATTCAAAGATAAATTGCCTAAAATTCTGTCTCGAGCATCCGATTGGTAATTCTCGTATCTATCCCAATAATAGTTATCCCAATAGATTGGGCTAAAATCGCCACCTACCGGATCATTCATATTCCAGGTTACATTACGTTTTGTTTTGAAATATAAATCTTTTAATTCTTGAACATCTACATTAACTTCCCACCACTGACGGAAACTAGACAAAATATTATTAGAATATCCTGTAGAGTTACGTCCTACGGTTGAGGAATTTATGTAATTAGCTGAAGCAGAAACAGTTAAATTATCAACAGGTTTGTACGAAGAGTTGAAACTTACATTATTTCTTTTTAATTCACTATTAGGAAAGATACCTGATTGATCTAAATTTGTGTAAGCTAAACGGAAGGAAGCTTTATCATTTGCTCCATCAATAGCTACACTATTTTTATAGGTTTTTGCTGTGTTAAAAAATGTGATAGGACCATTCTTGGCAACAACCCAGGGTGTTGCTTTTCCATAGTTAGAACTTTCGGGAACGAAAGCATCCCATTGGTAAACCATTAAACTAGGATCAAATTTTTCTCCAAAAGAAGCATCTTCTGTGGTCGGAACGAATAAATCGTTGGTTCCATCTCCATTGATATCGGCATAATTGTATAATCCAGGATGATCGCCTCCTGAATAGTAAGGTCCATAACCGGCTCCATATTCCGTTTGGTAGGTTGGGAAAGTACTTTTATCTACAACACCAATACCATAACTCGAATTTACCGTTACACCCAGAGGGTTACCTACTTCTTTTTTTCCTTTTTTGGTCGTAATCTCTATTACTCCGTTTGCAGCACGTGAACCGTATAATGCAGTAGCAGCGGCACCTTTTAGTACGTTTATAGATGCAATATCATCAGCATTTAAGTCTGAGATTGGGCTACCATAATCATAACCACTTCCGCCTTGTTTTTGCGAACCTCCGTTTAGGTTACGGTTATCCATAGGTACTCCATCTACAACAAATAAAGCTTGGTTATTACCGGTTAATGAAGAGGTACCGCGAATGATAACGTTTGTAGAACCTCCAAAGTTACTATTGGCTTTGATTTGTACACCCGCAACTTTACCAGACATGGTATTCACAAAGTTATCCGTTTTTACATCGCTTACCTGGTCTCCACTAATTTTTTGGGTAGCATAACCCAAAGATTTTTTCTCACGAGTAACCCCAAGAGCTGTTACAACAACTTCGTCCACAGCGATATCAGCAGTCTCTAAGGCTACATTTACCACAGTTCCAGAAATTGCTTGTTCTACGGTTTCCATCCCTACAAAAGAAAATACTAAAGTATTATACTCCTCTGGAACATTTACAGAATATTTACCATCAGAACCGGTCATTGTACCAAGTCCTGTAGCACCCTTCACTTGAACAGTTACTCCGGGCAAAACAGAACCATCTGCTTTGGCAGTAACGATACCAGTAATTGTCCTCTGTGCGTAAGCTGAGCCAAGACCGGCTAACAGAACGAACGACAGTAATAAAACAATCTTTCTCATACAGTTTAATTTAGGTTTAATTAATATTATTTTATAGAACAAATGTAAATATTTATTTTTTTAATAAAAATTTTTGTTAATATTTTTTTGTATTTAATTATGAACATTTACACAACTTACTAACAATAAGCTCATTTAGGAATAGAGATTTTAATAATATCTAAACAAAAGCTTTTTTTTAGTTAATTTAAGTGAGTAGTTCATCTTTCATATGTTAATTTTCTGAGAATGTGGAATCTGGAGTATGCCGGGAGAGGAGATATTCTCAATTTACCTTAGTTTGACAATTTTCTTGATGGTAAAATGATAATTTCCGGGATACACTTTATAGTGTAGTAAAAATTCCATATTTTTCTTGCTATTAATATAAGGTATAAAAATGCTTGCTACGGAACTATCTAAATCAAATGTTAATGTGTCTATACTTAATTTTGTACTAATTTTAAAAAAATTATCCTGAAAAAAGCTTTCTTCAGGGACAACTCGCCAGCCAGAAATTCCCGCTTGTTGTTCGGGTATATAATTCAGTTGGAGAGATTTTATCTTAGGATAAAGTTTTGTTTGGGAAACTAAATGTAATTTTTTCACATTGCCCATTTTTAAATTTATATTCTCCAAATCATTTTCCAGTGTATTTATTTCTTTCTCTCCGATTAAATCATCCTCGCCTATGGCATCATAATCCAATACTTGAAGGACAAGTTTATCACCGGATGCGACTTTAAATTCGTTCTTTCCATTAGGCGCAGTAAATTCATTAGAAAAATTTGCAGAACGAAAAATCACTATATTCCCTTGTTTTAACTGCCAGTACGGATCAGGGTAACCTTTCCCCTTATTTTTTGCAGCTTTAAAAAATAGCTGTCCAAGGGTACTTTGGGGGTCATAATCAGTAGCATAAGCTATATTTATGTTTGAAACACTAATATAAAAATAACGTAAAGTAGGAAAATAAAAACGATAACCAATCCTTTTTGCAGGAGTAAAGTTCCAATTTTCAGTCTTATCACTTAATTTAATACCAGCAGAAATAAAATATTCTTGCTGTGTAGGCAAATTAATTTCCGAAAAGGGTACAAAAATCACAACTCGCTGCTCCAGATGATTTATAGGAATGGCTATTCTTTTACGAAATTTAATTACAGAAGCAAAGTCCAAAATCTGTACGTACTCCAAATGAATAATTTCCGGCTCTATATAATAGTATGCTTTTTGTTCATCCTGACTTATCCCCTTAATATAGGCACTCGGAAAGCGAAATTTAAGTTGTGCTTCATAGAGCAAGCCGGCGCTTCCATAGTATTGAGTAGTTTGAACATTTAAACGCTGTATCGTTATTCTCTGTTCCTGATAATCGTATAATTGGGGTTGAAAAAATGTAAAATTCATTGAAAAAGTATCGCTCAGAATCTGATTATCCTGAAAGGCAAAAGCTTTTATTGTTAGTTTGTATTTTCCTATTTTAAGTTTAATCGCTTCAAAAGGTGTAAAATATTGACTGATAAGTGAATCATCGTAAAAATAATCAAGGCTTGTTTGCTTCGTAAAAATCGTTCTGTCTTTAAATTCTATCCAATATTTTAATTGGGGATAAAAATTTGTCCGCTGCTTTGCAGAATCACTCAGGAAGGTGGTTATTTCAAAGTTTAAGCCCGATTGTTTCTGAATATTTATGGGATGAATAAAATCAATTTTACTAATCTTTATTTCTTGATTATAAGCATAATTAATACTTAAAGTAGCAGTAAAAATAAAAGAGAGTATTTTTTTTAGCATTTTTTTAGCAAGTTAAGAAAATGTTTTCATTCAAAAAAATGGGTTAATTATAGCGAAATAAAGCGAAATTTGTTTATTTTGCACGCAAATTAGTCAAAATGCAATTTGATTTTCATTCCTTCTGGCAATATATTCCTTTTCTCCTTATCCCGTTTATTAGCGGATTAGTGGGTTGGTTTACGAATGTAATAGCCCTAAAAATGACTTTCTACCCCTTAGAATTTGTGGGTATTCAGCCTTTTTTTGGCTGGCAGGGAATTATTCCGTCTAAAGCCACAAAAATGGCCACCATTTCAGTGCATTTGATGACCACTAAATTAATAAAAATAGAAGAAATTTTTATTCGAATTGAAGCGGATACAGCCTCTGAGCTCATCTCACCAGCTATTCAAAAAATAGCCAAACAATTAATAAATGAGGTTATGCAAGCTCAGATACCATTATTTTGGCGAACCCTGCCCAGACAAAATAAACAGGAAATATATCAACGTGTTTATGAAGCAATACCTGAGGCCGTTACCGGAATGATGCAGGACATGAATGATGAAATAGAAAATTTGCTGGATTTAAGGAAACTGGTTATAGACGTTCTCCTAGATGATAAAGCTCTGATTAATAAAATATTTCTAAATGTAGGGAAGAAAGAATTCAAATTTATAGAACGCTCGGGCTTATATTTTGGTTTTCTTTTTGGATTAATGCAAATGGCCGTTTTTTACTTTTACAGCCCCTGGTGGATTTTACCTGTTTTCGGTATTTTTGTAGGTTATGCAACAAACTGGTTGGCTATAAAACTGATTTTCAGCCCTATAAAACCAATTAATTTTGGCTTTTTCAAATTACAGGGCGTTTTTATCAAAAGACAAAAAGAAGTAGCCGCCGAATATGCAAAAATGATTTCAGAGGAAATTTTAACTATCGAACGCCTATTTAACTATATCTTGCGAGGCCCTAAATCAGAAAATTTTTCTAAAATAATAAAAAAATATATTGATATAGCCTTTAAAAAAGGGATGAACAAAGGCAACGAATTGTACAATTTCTTTGCAGAGAAGAAAATTGAAGCCTCAAAAAACATTGTTCTTTTTCGGCTAAAACAAGAATTTCCCATTGCCATAAAAAACATGTATGAGTATGCTCAAGAAATTATGAATATAGAAAAAACTCTACGGACTAAAATGACGGCTCTCTCTGAGCGTGAATTTGTAGAATTTCTTCGCCCTGTTTTTCAAGAGGATGAACTCAAACTAATACTTGTGGGCGCATTTTTGGGAGGTTTGGCAGGGCTTATTCAATATCTTGTTTTCTTCTATTAGTAAAATCGGTCGAATAATTTCATTTATCGACAGCAATTGACTTAGTTGTTTTTATGTGATTTTTTGCCGACAAATCACACAGTTTTTCAATAGCATACATTGAAGCTGTACATGATGAACAAAATTTTATAAATTAAAAATTTTGAAATAATTCTCACTTATGTGTATCTAAAATGACTTTTTAGCACAAAAAATCTATATAAACTATGTGTCTATTTGATAAAAAAATAATTTAATGAAAGTAATAAAAATAATTTGGTCTATATATGTCTGGATAATTGCCGGTTCTCTCTTCGTGATAGAACTTTTACTAATGATATTCTGGTCCTTCATTTTTAAGCATAAAACCTGGGATCCATGGTTCAAAGCCATGCTTAAAATAATGTTTAAAATTGCTTTTGTAAGAATAGAAATCGAAGGGAGCGAACATATTGATAAAAAAAAAGCTTATTTGTTTATGCCAAATCATGTCAGTTTGCTAGATATTCCATTAGTGGCGGCATTTATTCCGGTATTCATCCGGGGCGTAGAAGCACATCATCATTTTAAGTGGCCTATATACGGATGGGCAACAAAGCGCTATGGAAACATACCAATAAACCGGCAAAAAATTGGTAAATCTATGAAAAGTTTAGAAGCAGCTGGCAAATATCTATCTGAAAAAAAATCAGTTATTATTTTCCCCGAAGGACACCGCACAAAAAACGGCCGGTTGCTGAAGTTCAAAAAATTGCCTTTTTTTCTCGCCAAACAGGTTGGTGTGGAAATTATTCCAATGGGAATTTCAGGAATGCATAAACTTCACCCTTATGGAAGTTTTACGCTGGATTTACGCTCCAAATTGAAGATTAAATTTGATGCCCCCATACCTTTGTCCATTATCATGGAGAAAAATCCTGAAGACTTATCCATTTTGACACAGGAGAAAGTAGAAAAACTAATAGAAAAACCTTAAATAGCTATAAACAGTGAAATAAAAAAAAATTATTCGAGTTTACTCGTGTAATTCATGGACAAAAGATATTTATTGGACTTTCTGTACAGATACTAATTTATTTTGCTATCAATTCTGCATTAATCAAAAGATTCATCTTTTTGGCAACAACATTAAAATAACGCCTTTCTTTATAGCTAAGAACCCATTTTATTCCCGAAATAGCATTGGATAGCCATACTTCATCGGCTACTGCCAAAAAATCCTTATGAATTTTCTTTTCTTTCGCTTCTACTCCAACTTGTGAAGCCGAATTCAAAATAAACCTCCTCATTACACCTTTCACGCATCCCACATCTATTGGTGGTGTGTAGAGTTTTTTTCCTTCTAATACAAAAATATTTGAGGCTAAAGCTTCAATTAAATAGCCCTTAGAATCGATGAATAAGCAATCATCAAAATCTAATTCTCTGATTTTTTTTGCGGCATGAATAAAGATTAATGAATTCAGCGTTTTAAATCCCGACCACGGTAAATGTGGATGCGTCATATCATCACATATTCCAATATCAAGACCAAGTGTATTAAGAACATATTTATTCGATTCGAGTTTTTCAAGCCGAATAAGATAGCTTGTTCTGTTTTGAGTGGGGTAATACAAACCGGGTGATTCGCGATAAAAGGTGATACGAATCCTAACGCCCTGAAAAAATCTGTTTTTATGGAGTAGCTTTCTAAGATGCTCCTTTAAGGCTAAAGGATTATTCTTGAACTCGACAGGCATTTGTAAGTCTAAAATTTCAAAAGCATCCAATATTCGTTGCCAGTGGAAATTAAACAATTGCATTTCCATTCCGTTGGCATGCAAGGTTTCAAAAAATCCATCTCCATATAAAAATGCTCTGTTCCGGGCATTCAGGGTATTTTCTCCCTCAGGAAAAAATACCCCATTATGACTAAAATATCTGTATATCTTCATTAAAAATAAGAATAACTGAATTTGCTGTTTTCGCTGTAAAAATAGATTTTTTTAAATAAAATAAGGTAGTCAGGATTTAATCTCAGTAATAAGGTCGGTATCCGGGGAATATATTTTGGTTCCTGGCGGAATAAAAATATGGTCGCCACTTCCGGTATTAGAAAAGATAGAATGTCCTTGTATTTCTTCGGGAGTACTAACAATTCGTTTATGGCCATGAAGCCATAAATAGCAGAAAAAAGAGCTATTTAATGGATGGGTTAAGACCCGAAGCATTTCGCTTGTTTTATGGAAATAAGAGAAAAGAGTTCGTCCTTCTTCAATCACAATATAATATTTTCGACCATCAGCCGGTACTTGATAATTGGCAGACAGCGTAATATGCATTTCTCCGGTTTCTGGGTTTCCTAGATATAAATCATTCTGTAGCTGAAAATTATTCATTACAGAACTAAATTCCATCTTTATCTGGTTAAAAATAGCCGTAAATTCGTGCCGCTCTATATTTTGCCTCCCTTTATTAAGCAAGGCCATATTAACCATAAGAAAAAGATTGATTTCAAATTTAGAACTATCTTCCTGAAAAAGATTATATTGCTGCATAAGCTCCAAATAGCGCAAACTCCTTTTTATTACTAAGCGTGCATAATTACGGGCATTAGCGCCAGCACCATTATATCTGCGCAAACCCTCAAAAATGGAAGTTGAAGAATATTTTTTGTATTGAGGAAGAAAAATATAGGGGAATTTTACCTGCGCCTCAATAGACAAAAAATGATGCTTTCCCTGTTTATCCCAGTATATAAGTTTATCCCATGTTTCACTGTCCACTTTAGATAACCATTTAGCCGTTGGGCGATGCAACTGAGGTAAACCACAACTTTTACCACCATCACCCGTCAAATCAGGATTAAAGCGCGATTCAGTAAATTGCTGAGCCAAAACAATACTCAATAAAGGAGAATTATTCCCCTGTTTTTGAAAATCTTTCCATGCTTCTATTTCATAATCTTCCACCAAATCAGAAGGCACATAGCCAATGGCCGTATTTTTACCTACATTATATTTAATAAAATAATTGGTTTCTCCCTTTTTTCGGTAGGCCATTAATTCCGCAGGGATTTGAAATTTTTTAGGGATGCCCAAAGCCTGTCTAACCAGAAGTTGAGCTATTCGTTGCCGAATAAAATCGGCAGAATCAAGTGGATTCAATTTCGAGTAATTAACAAGTTTCTGTAAATCAGATTGTGCAATTTGCTCGGCTTGAATAAGACCACAG
>CAYQXT010000080.1:0-11648 GCA_964421365.1 uncultured Bacteroidaceae bacterium | reverse complement strand
GATGGGGATCTTAATTATACATACATGCGCTATGCTGAGCTTCTATTAATTAAAGCAGAAGCATTAAATGAATTAGGCAGAACTCCAGAAGCCCTAGAGCCTCTTAATCGTATTCGCAAAAGAGCCCGAGAGAGTTATTTAAATGATAATAATCTCGTTGGATATGGAACAATTCCCGCAAATCTACTTCCTGATATAACATCTACCGATCAGGTAAGCGTTCGTCTTGCTATCAGACATGAACGTAGAGTTGAATTATGCGGTGAATTTCATCGTTTTTTTGACCTGATGCGATACGGGAACGCCGTTGCAACACAAGCTTTATCAAACACGAATTTTAATTATACAACAAATAGGTATTTCCCTATACCTCAATCAGAAAGGGATACAAATTTAAAAATTTAATTATTAATCTTTAAAAATGTTTTTTATGAAAAATTTTAAAATTTTTATGGGAATTACGGCTTTGGCTTTAATTCTAAGTTTTGCTGTGAGTAGTTGCAAGAAAGACACTGTAACTACTATTACTGTTGATAAAACTAAATTAAATGCAGTAATTGATTCTACAGACGCTCTCTTAACTGTTGCTAAAGAAGGAACTGCCGATGGTAATTATGAACGGGGTTCAAAAGATGTTTTAAAAGGGGTACTTGATGTTGCCAAATCTGTTGCTGCGGACAAATCGGCTACGCAAACACAAGTAGATAATTCTACAATTGCTTTAAATGAAGCTTTATCTGTATTTGCGACTAAAATTATTGTTCCTATTTCTCCGGATAATTTAGTTGGTCAATGGACATTTGACGAAGGTTCTGGAACTGTCGCTCATGATTATTCCGGTCATAGTTTTGATGGTACATTCATGGATGGTTCTGCAACATGGAAGGGCGGAATGCCCGAGTGGACAACAGACCGCTATGGTGATGCAGGAAAAGCCCTTGCTTTTGACAAAGGGGCTCATGTTGTAATTCCATATAATACAGCACTTAATCCAGATATGATGACTGTTTGTATTTGGGTAAATGCTGCCGACACCCTTGCAAGTAACCGTTTCCTTGGATTACACTCATGGAATGGTTATAAATTTCAGTTACAGGATGCTAATAAAGCTTTCTTTACTGCTGCTACTACTGAAGGTATTTACGATAGAGATACAGATCCTGCATTAGATATTAATAAATGGTATTTCTTAGCGGTAACTGTTGGCGATGGTAATATGACATTTTATATCAATGGCATTCAAACCATGACATACGCAGATGTTCCAGGCAATATGGCAAAAGTTTCCGGTAATGATCTCGTTATTGGACAAGGATCTGATGTTTATGCTGCAACAGCAGACAATTATGATAATGATAAAATTATTCCATTAGCTTGGGGTGGATATTTCCAGGGTTCGTTGGATGAATTAAGAATTTATAATACGGTATTATCTTCAACTCAAATTGCTTCTATTTACAATGTCGAAAAACCTGAAAGTAAGTAAGCAAAATTAAAGCATCATTTTGATGTAACTATTCAGGGAAGCAAGATTGCTGATTTTAGTAAAGGCTTGCTTCCTTCTTTTTGTCCAAATATCCTTTTTTTAGTAGCGAATACAAATCTCTGTTCATTCGCTTTTCCTTTTTCCTTTAATACATTGTATTACCATTCTCTGTGGTTTCTGGAATTTGTTGCACTGCATCCCAGTGTTCTACTATTTTTCCCTTTTCATCGAAACAGAAAAAATCCATGGTAACGTACTCGTCATTGTCTGGCCATATTTGGTGGGTATGTAAAGCCACTAAATTATCTTCGGCGATGGCTCGTACAAACTCGACTTTTTTTTGAGGATATTCTTTGAACATCCGTTCAAAATAGGCGATGAATGCTTCTTTGCCATTGCCAACTAATGGATTATGCTGTATGTATTCATTACCGACAAATAATTCTACTGCTTGTCGTGGCTCACCTTCATAAGCCATTTTGTAAAATGCTATGGCATTTTTTTTATTCTCTTCAGTCTGATTCATCGTTTCATTGTATTTATTGGTGAATATTGAAATCTAGCAATCCTTATTCTTCTCTCTTATTTAGTATAAATCCATAAAAGCTACCTACTAAACCACCAGTAATATGAGCAAATTGCGAAATATTGTCTGTTTTGAAGGCATTTAGTATCTCTTGACCCAAAAAAAGAATAATTATCAGGATAAAAGTTAAGGGTAAACCGTCTTGCGGATTGGTGAACGAAACTAAGATAATGAACATAAAGACAATTCCGCTGGCACCCAAAAGCCCGGTGGGGAGAAAAAGTACGTTTAACAAACCGGTGATAAAAGCAGTGGTAATTATCATTATTAAAATGTTTTTGCTTCCGTATTTTTCTTCGAGAATAGGGCCAAGGAGCAGAATATAAGTCATATTCCCTACCAAATGCTGCAAACTGGCATGACCTAATACGTGGGTAACCAGACGAATATAATCCAAAGGATTGGCGAAATTTATACTCGCCGGGCAGGTGAACAAGCCCATGATTGCATTGGCTGTGAAATAATTGAGCAATAAGATTATACTTGCCGTTAGGGCAAAAGTAAGAACCACCGGAGAATTATAGGTTATTTTCATGTGCTAGGATTTATTTATTTACAGTATTTTTGGTAATATTTATTTGCTTCCTGATTTCCTAATTTCATGGCTTCGGAAATATCGGCACAGGCAATTCTTTTATTGCCTGAGCGTGCCTCAGCCACTCCTCTGTAAAGTGTGGCTTTGTTATATTGTGGTGATAATTTAAGTATCTGGTTAAAATCCTGTATCGCTAAATTATTCTTACTTAAATTTATTCGAGCTATACCTCTGTTAAACAGGGCATCTATATAATTGGGGGTCAATTTTAAAACGTGGTTACAATCTTGTTCTGCACCTACATAATTTCGTAGTTTGATAAATCCTATTGATCGGTTATAAAGCGCTTTGTCATGATTAGGATTCATTTTTATGCATAAATTGTAGTCTTCGACCGCTCCTTTAATATCTCCGGCAAAATATTTAGTATTTCCACGGTTATATATCGCATCAATGTAGTTGGGCTGAATTTCTATGGCTCTGTCGTAACTTTCTATGGCGTGCTTGTAATCTTTCAGGTCGTAATAAGCAACAGCAAGATTATACCAAGCCGAAGGAGTGTGTGGATACAGCGTTAGCACTCTGTGCCATAAGCTGAAACTGCTTTTCCATATTTGGGTTTGCCGGTAGCTTCTTACAGACATAAAAGATATATAAAGAGCTAACATTGTTAAAATTATATATTTAGATTTTTTAAATTTTGTTATTAAATAAATTATTCCATAAGTAAGTATATAGAAAAAACCTAAGGAAGCTACATAGCTGTATCTGTCGGACATGATTACGCCACCAACGGGTATAAGTTGAAGGACAAATAGTAGATTAGCTGTGAAAAATAAAATAGAAAAAGATATGTGTCTGTTTTTTTTCCAGAAATAGAAGAATGAAGCACCAACAAAAAGGGTGGGAAATAAATAGAGATAAAAATTACGGGGAATATCAACTAATCCTAAGTCTCTGGGATATGGATAAATAGCAGATAATCCATAGGGGTAGATTAATTTACCAATATAATTGGCAAAACCGTAGGAAGCATAAATAATCCGTTGGCTGAATTCATAAGTATGTGCTTCGTGGATGTAGCCTTTTGATTTTTGGGCATAGATGGCTATTACACCGAAGATTAGAGAAAATAAAAAGAAAGGTAGCTTTTCTAATAGTACTTTTTTGCTAAGCAATTTTCGTCCGTATAAATAATCTAAGGATATTATACTCAGCGAAAGTGCTACAGCCATGCCTTTTGATAATACCGAAAAGAGGAATAAAAGGAGCGAATAAACGATAAATTTGGATTGTTTCTTTTCGAGATAATATAGATAGGCAATAAGCGAAGAAAAATAAAAAAAGGCATAGAGAACGTCCTTGCGTTCGGAAACCCAGGCAACCGATTCTACATGAATAGTACTTACGCCAAAGAGTAAAGCGCCTATTCCGGCAAATAAAATGACTTCTTTTGGAAAAAAAAATTTGCCTAATAGGAAAAAAAACCAAAAAATAAAAGCGGTATTGAATAGGTGGAGAATGATATTGGTGAAATGATAGGCTTGGGGTTTATTTTTATCAAAATGATAATCTATGGCTAAACTTAGCATGGTTAAGGGGTGAAAATTGCCATCGTGAGGCTTGGTTAACAATGTTTTTAGCGAATTTCCTTCTAAAGATTGAATCTTGGGATTATTTAAGACATATTTATCATCGTCTAAATTTGTCCAACCGTTGTGAAAAGCCGGATAATATGAGAGTAGTGTAATTGCTAAGCTGATAAATAAAGCCGTCCATAAAAAAGCCTTATTTAAGGCAAAACTTTCTTTTTTTCCTTCAACTTTTGGCTGATGAGAAAGTTTTTTATTTCTTTTTTTTGTAACGGGTTTCTTAAATTTTTGTTTTTTTTTGCTCATGTATGCACAAATTTGTGCTAAGATACGCTATATCCTTTTTTTTCCAAAAGTATCAGAAAAAAATTGGGAAGTATCATATCCTTTAACTGATCCGAAATTTATTTTTTACAAAAAATAATGTGTTGATAATCAAACAGTATGCGTGTAAATGATAACTTTGCCTTGCTTTAATTTTGTCTTAGAAAAAAATAGCCTTTAGCTTCGGAGTGATACTATCTTTATTTTTTGGATTTCGGGGCAGATGAATAATGAATTTTGAACCTTTATCTTTTTGACTATTAACCACGATGATGCCACCATGAGCTTCAATCATTTGCTTAGCATAATATAAGCCCAGGCCGCTTCCCTGAACATCTTGCCTGTCGCCTGTATGAATACGATAGAATTTTTCGAAAATGGCAGAGAAATACTTTTTTTCTATTCCTATCCCTTCGTCAGAAATTTGGATTTGTAACTCATTATTTTCCGCCCAGGTCTTAATTTTTATTGAAATGTTTTCAGGCGAATATTTGCAAGCATTATCTAAAATATTCAGGAATACATTTCTTAAATGAGCCTCATCAGCTAAAATAAAATCATCTTCCACTTGAACATCAAACTTAATTTCTGGATTAAATTTTTCGTATTCTGCAAATATATATTCAACGGAATCACTAAGTAAACGATTTAGCTGAGTTTCCGAATATTCTATACTATTTATTTTATTATCAAAGGCTGCTACTTGCAGGGTTTTGTCCACTACCATTTTTAATCGTGAAATTTCGGCTTGTAAAATGCCTGCATAGCGTTTTATCTTTTCGGGTGTGTTTTTCCCATTACCATGCTCTAAAACTTCTGAAATTAATGACATAGTCGCAATTGGTGTTTTAAACTCATGAGTCAGCATATTCAAAAAATCGGTTTTCATTTCGTTGAGTTTCCCTTGCTTGATGTAGAGAAAGAAGAACGCAGCTACACTAGCTGCAACTATTAAGATAAAAATACTGGAGAAAAATAGCCATTGATTTAGATTTAATTGTACAATTTTATTTTTGGCCTGAAAATATAAGTTTACATGGCTAAAGTGTTCGTTTGTTAAAGAAATACTGCATTTTTTATACATTTTAGCATATTCCGGTTTTTTTATTTGGCCGTTCTTGAGTACAAATTGTGTATAGACAGGAGTATCAAGATCGAAAACAATAAAAAGATTGAAAATTTGTTTTTTTAAACTATCTGATACTGAGCTACTATCTGATAAATGTTTTTCTATTGCATTAAGGGCAATATCCATTCTTTTCTGATAGTTTTCCTGGGTTATTTGCGTAGCCTTAAAAAACCAAACAAATTGCAAAGCGAGAATTCCTAAAAGGATGACTCCACTGAGAATACCAATATAGATTAATCTCTTTGATTGTTGCATCTGTTTTTTTACTATGAAAATTTAAGATTGATAAAAGAATTCGTAGGCATTTTGTAATTAATTTTTTTGTTCTTCTATTATCTTAGAAATGCAAAAATAAGCGCATCTGTTTATTAAAAAACATGCTTAACTCAATTTTAACAGCTTGTTAAGTTTTCTTTTCCTTTTTTATCCTCAAAGCTGTGAAATAAAAGATTTGCCAAAATAGTAAAAAAATATTTTTAACTTAAGAATCAGTAAAATATTTTTTTTGTTAAATTTCACGTTTAATAGGAGTTCGCGATTTACAGGATTTTATTTTGAATATCGTATATTTCTTTTTATTTTTCCCTCAAAATAAAAAATAATGGAATTAAAACGAATTTTTGATCTTCCTTATTATCAGTTAGAAAAATTCCCCCGAGCGGATGCCTTGGCCGGAAAAGTGGATAATAAATGGGTGAAGTATTCTACGAAGGAATATGTTGACTACGCTAACACCGTTGCGCTTGGATTAATTAAGCTGGGTATAAAACCGGGTGATAAAGTGGCCACGGTGAGTAATAACCGCCCGGAATGGAACTTTTTGGATATGGGTATATTGCAGGTTGGCGCTGTGCATGTGCCTATTTATCCAACTCTTAGTACTGTTGAGTTTAGCTATATTTTAGACCATTCTGATACGAAATATATCATTATTTCTGATAAATTACTCCATGATAAATTGAGACCTTTTGTTGAAAAAATTGATGGTATTAAAGAAATTTATACTTTTAATGAAGTAGAAGGGGCTAAAAACTGGCAGGAAATTTTAGATTTTGGGAAAAATGCAGATGAGGCTACCAAAAAAGAACTCGTAGAGCGTAAAAAGAATAGTAATGAAGATGATTTGGCTTCCATAATATACACTTCGGGCACAACTGGTGTACCTAAAGGAGTAATGCTGACACACAAAAACATTGTGGCTAATATTATCGGTGGACGTGTTGCTCTGCCGATGAATGAAAATCATAAAGTATTGAGTTTTTTGCCTTTGTGCCATATTTATGAGCGGACAATAGGGTATATTTTTCAATACAGTGGTTGTGGAATATATTATGTCCGGAATATGGGGACTATTCTTCAGGATATACAGGATGTAAGGCCCGATGGCTTTGATACTGTACCTCGCCTGTTAGAAAAAGTTTTTGACGGAATAATGAAAAAAGGGACTGTCCTTACAGGAATTAAGAAAAAATTGTTTGACTGGGCAGTAAATTTAGGATTGAAATATGAATTTGAGGGTGCTAATGGTTTTGTATATGAAACTCAACTAAAATTAGCGAATAAGCTTATTTTTAGTAAGTGGCGCGAAGCTCTGGGTGGTAACATAAAATTTATCGGAAGTGGAGGCGCTGCGCTTCAACCGCGCTTGGCAAGAATTTTTTGGGCAGCAGGAATACCTGTTCAGGAAGGCTACGGACTCACAGAAACTTCGCCTCTGATTGCTTTTAATTACCCTCAAAGGCCTAGTATTAAATTTGGAACGGTAGGCCCTGTAATTCACGGCGTTGAAGTTAAAATAGCCGATGATGGTGAAATCCTTGTGAAAGGTCACAATGTGATGAAGGGTTATTACAAAAATCTAGAACAGACAAGGGAAGTAATTGATGTTGATGGCTGGTTTCATACTGGTGATATTGGAACTTTTGTTGAAGGTGATTTTTTGAAAATTACTGATAGGAAGAAAGAAATTTTTAAACTTTCCGGTGGAAAATATGTTGCTCCACAAGTTGTTGAAAATAAAATGAAGGAATCTGTTTATATCGAACAATTAATGGTATGCGGAGCTGGACAGAAAACGCCTTCTGCCATTATTTCTCCCGATTTTGAAAATCTGAATACTTATGCAAAAGAACATAAACTATCTTATAATGATAAAAAAGAATTAATCGTCTTTCAGGAAATAGAGCAATTGATTAAAAACGAAATTATACGCTTAAATAAAGAACTGGGGAAATCCGAACAAATTGCTCAATTTAGAATGGTTGCTGATTCATGGTCGCCAGAGACTGGAGAAATGTCGCAGACGTTAAAATTAAAACGTCGGATTATAAATGAGAAATACAAGGATTTGATTGACGATTTGAGAGAATAAGGAGTGACGAAAATTGGCATTCGAACTCATTGTGTGAATCTTTGGTAAGTTCATAAATGTAATTTGATACGGTGATTTTTTATTCTTAACTCATTCAGGACTTAAAATCATGAATGACTTATTCTATTTTAGATTCTGGAGTTAATTTTTTGATATACTTTTGGGCAAGGAATTTACTCGTGTGAAAGAAAATAAAAAAAATAGGAATACTAATTACAATCCATCCTAAAATAGCCATTATGATTAAATTACTAAAATGTTTTATGAATTCCAAATCAAAATGTTTTAATTGAACTATAAAATCGTTTATTTTTAGCAAATTGGTATGGAAAAAAAATAATTTATGGGCGATTTGAATTTCGGGGATAATAAATAAAAATTGGAGGGGGTAAACAACATAATTAGCGATTTGGATAATAGCCATGTTTAACCTTAAAATTAGAGCCAAAGCTCCGCTAATTATAGTTGTAGTACCTAAGACAGGAAAAAAACCTATCACGCTACCAAGTGAAAAAGCGATGGCAAAGGACTTAGGACTTAGTCCTTGTTTCAGGTAGTTGCTTATATCTTTCTTTATCTTTGTCCATTTTTTCATTTTGATGACTATTAAATCTGCCTGATAAGCACTCCGACATATTTATTTGTATATTGTATTTTTGTAACTAGCTATCTTCTATCGCAAACAGCATTCATAATTCACAATTGCTTATCATTTTGTTGCATTATATTTTATTATTTTCATTAATTTAGATGGAAATACAAAATTATTTAATTCCGGATTATTCGTATGTAAAATTTTATCTTTATTCCCTTCCCACCATTTTTTACCTTGGTAGAGAAAAATAATTTTGTCGCCAATTTCCATCACAGAATTCATGTCGTGAGTAATAACTACCGTAGTCATATTTAATTCTGTGGTTAAGTCTTTAATTAATTGGTCGATAACTATACTTGTGCTGGGGTCCAGACCCGAATTGGGTTCATCACAAAATAAATATTTGGGGTGCAGAACAATAGCACGTGCAATGGCTACTCTTTTTTTCATTCCTCCACTAATTTCCGAAGGAAATTTTTGATTGGCATTTTCTATATTTACTCGTGAAAGAAAATGATTTGCTCGATCTCTTTTTTCTTCATAACTCATATTCGTGAACATATTTAGTGGGAAAATAATATTTTCTTCAACGGTCAGGGAGTCGAAGAGTGCACCGCCTTGAAAAAGCATTCCTAGCTCTTTGCGTAGAAGTTTCCGCTCCTTGAAATTCATCTTGCTGAAATTCCTATCGTCATAGATAATTTCGCCCTGTTCGGGTTCATGCAGGCCAACAAGAGATTTGAGCAAAACGGTCTTTCCACTGCCGCTCTGGCCTATGATTAGATTGGCTTTGCCGCTTTCCAAAACAAGACTTATGTCGCTAAGAATCTGCTTTCCGTCAAAGGATTTACTTAAATTTTTAACGCTAATCATGTTAGTAGTAATTGAGTAAGTATTACATTAAATAGCAAGATGAGAATACTGCTGTAAACCACTGCTGCCGTACTGGATTTCCCTACCTCTAGCGAGCCTCCCTTAACATAATATCCATGATAAGCTGATACTGACGTAATAATAAAGGCAAATATAAGTGTCTTAATCAGACTGTAAGTAATATAAAAAGTATTCAACGCATAATGTAGCCCATATAAATACTCGGCTATCGTTATTTTATCAATAGTGAAAACAGAAATATAACCGCCAATAATTCCCACAAAAATACTAACCACTGTAAGCATCGGATTAATAATTAGGGTAGCAATAATCTTGGGAAATATAAGGTAAGCAGCCGAGTTTACTCCCATAATTTCTAATGCATCAATTTGTTCGGTAACACGCATAGACCCTATTTCTGAGGCTATATTGCTACCCACTTTCCCTGCTAAAATGAGTGCTACAATTGTAGAGGAGAATTCCAAAATCATTGAGTCGCGGGTGGTCAAACCTATTAAATAAGCAGGAATGAGTGGATTTTCCAGATTATAAGCTGTTTGCATGGTAATTACCGAACCCATAAAAAAGGAGATGATAATTACAATTCCCAGAGAATTTATCCCTAGCTTATCCATCTCAATAATTACCTGTTTAAAATAAATTCGCTGTTTTTCAGGTCGCTGAAAAACACGACTCAACAGACTGAAATATCTTCCGATATGGTATAATAGGTTCATTCTCTTGGGTTAAAAGTAATAATGACGTTGCTTCAGAGCTGTATGAAAAAAAAGTTTTTCATTTCTCAAACTCGATTAATACTTCGTTTTTTTCTACTGCATTCCCAGCTTTACAAACAATTTTTTTCACCACAGCATCTGTGGAGGCTTTTATACTATTCTCCATTTTCATTGCTTCTAAAATAACCAGGGCATCTCCTTTTTTTATTTCCTGACCTTTTTTAATTAGTATTTGCAAGACAAGACCGGGCATTGGCGCTTTCAGTTTATTCATTTTTACCCCATTCTCGCGCTGCATCCCTAGTCGTTTAAGAAGTACATCCATGTCATCCTCTACTTTCAGACTATGTTTTATGCCATTTATGCGTAGCACCACTTCTTTGGTTAAATGATTCATACTAATGATATCCACCCGATGTTGCTTTTTATGGAATTTTACTTTAGTATTATCTTTTTCTGAAATTTCAAGTACAAATTCTGAGTTATCAATGCTTCCTTTGGTGGCCAGTTTATCCTCAAAATCTAATTCGTAAATGCCTTTATGATTGCTTATTCTATACATTTTCATGTTATTTTGCTATACAAATATACTCTTTTATGCTAAAAAGCGAAAAAATTAAGTTTAGAATCACTTAAGTTTTGATAACAAATATTTAACCCATTAGCTCTCTTTTGCTGCTAAAGAACAAGTTCTATGCTACTCCTTTTTTATTAAATAATAATACTTTTGTCGTCTTCTACTTTGTGACTGATACTAAACTGCTATCAAAGTAGCGAAAAGGATTTTGTTATTTCATTTTTAATCAAAATTTTACTAAAACAGGCATAAAAATAGGATAACGATTCGGTATGAAATAAAATAAGTTGAAATGAATTATATAATTACAGGAAAAAATTTCACGTCAGAATTGATTCTTAATTTTAAAGGAGAAGCTGGCTTTAAAATTTTGTCGGAAGCCGAGCTAAAAGCTTCAAAAATATTTTTTAAGAAAGAGGATAAAATTTATTGTCCGGATGAGACCTCTGTTCCATTTCTTAAACCAAGATTAACTGAGGAGCAGTGGAATAAACTGGAAATCATTAAGAATAAAAATCAGTGTAGAGTTTTGCTGAAGGATTTGTTCCCCGAATTTTATTTCCAGACAGTGAATTTAGATCATTTATCTATTCAGAAATTACCGCTACACAAAAATTTCATTGTTAAACCACAAAAAGGATTTTTTGGTGTAGGCGTAAGAGAAATAAATTCGGAATCTAATTTGAGTACAATAGCTTCCAATATTAAAACAGAAATTCACAAGAAGGAGAAACTATTTAGTGAAGATGTTTTTACGGCCGATGATTTTATTATTGAAGAGTTTATTTCAGGTGATGAATATGCCTTCGACTTATTTTATAATGAAGAGGGTAAACCTGTTAT
>CAYQXT010000079.1:0-11802 GCA_964421365.1 uncultured Bacteroidaceae bacterium | reverse complement strand
ACCGAAGATTCTTTGGCTACTCTCGGCGAAAATCTGCGCTTTACCTTTATGGACAAGGTATATGAAGTACCTGATACCGCTTTGGGAATTACCCCGATGGGCCCAATGCTCGAAATTACCAAAAGCGTAGAAAGCATCAACGGAAAAAAATACACGGGACAGGCAATTACCATTCAGGATTCAATTATTATTATAGGTGTAAAAACCGGCGTGCGTAATTATGGAAACGATATGGCACAAAAAGTAGTGCTTAGCATAAAAAATGACTCTAATTATGTGGTTATTAACGATAGTTTACCCACTAATGCCGCACTGAATAATTCCAATGTAGAGGCCAATTTCGGAACGCTAATTCCGGGACAATCCAAATCCGTAACTATTTATTACCGCTTTGTGGATAATGACGAAGACGATTTAACCGAAATATTAGATTATTTCAATTCCGAATTTAACGGTGTGATGGTCAATGCGCCCTTCTACGTAGTGGATTCCATACCTTTGCTGGTGAATGTGTACGATTTCAAACTTAAATCTATGAGTTACGACAGTATAGATGACCAAAAAATTCGCATAAACGCCACAGCCGTAAACCGTGGAATATCGGCTACAAATGTCAAATTCAGCATTGTTCCGGTGGTAGGCAGCGAAGACCAATCCGCCATTGGTGAAAGCGTAATCTACACTTACAATAACTGCCAGTATGTTGATTTATCGGCCGATTACTCCTTAACAGATGCTTCCGGCAGTCTGACATTCAAAGGCGTAATAGATTACGACAATGATTATGTAGAGCTGTTTGAGACCAACAACAGCAAGGAAATTACCATAAAGATAGATAGTACCCGAACCGGTATCAAAGATAATATTCCGGCAGAGGTATTCCGCATATATCCCAATCCGGTAAGCGAAGTCCTTAATTTCAATTATCGCTTAAACAGCCTTCCTCAGTCGGTAAAAATCCGCCTGATAGATGCTCAGGGACGAATTTTGCAGGAAAAAATAATGCACGATTTCAAAGTTGGCGATAATCAGTACGAATACTTATTGCCCAATATGGTAAAAGGCTCGTATTATTACCAATTTGAAGCTCAATATCCGGCAGGAACAAAAGTGTACAGCGGGATGTTTGTGAAATAGAAATTGGGATTCTGGAATTTAGATTTGGGATACAAGATTCCCGAATACCAATAATTATCAAGTAGAGACGCACGGCCGTGCGTCTCTACTTGATAAAAAAAATTAGCTACCTTGGCAAGTCTTTGAAAAAAATCAGGCTTATCCTCTAATCCTATTAATCATGGTGCAGACAATTGGGTACAGATGTTTCCAAGTGACTAAAGCCACGTTGGAAAGTCTTACCCAACCGTGCCCAGTAGAAATTCTGAGGACGAACGAAAACGGCAGCTCTGTCAGATTTTACAGAATAAAAAAAAAAATTTTTTCAATCGTTTTCGGATAAATTCTGTACATTTGCCCTTTAACAATTTCTCGAAAAAACTTTTATTAATTAAAATCAACAAGTTATGAAAAAAGTAAGTGCATTACTTATTTTCCTTATTTTTCTACTTAATATTCCGGTAAAAGCCGATGAAGGAATGTGGATTCTTACCCTGCTTAAGAAAAATTACAAAGAAATGAAAAAGCAGGGCTTTATGCTTTCGCCCAAAGACATTTATGATGTCAATCACGCCAGCTTAAAAGATGCCGTTGTTATATTCGGAGGCTTCTGTACCGGCGAAATTGTTTCATCCCAAGGGCTGGTTTTCACCAATCACCATTGTGGATACAGCTCTATTCAGGCGCACAGTTCCATTGAACACAACTATTTGAAGAATGGCTTTGCTGCAGCTACCCTAAAAGATGAATTACAAAATCCCGGATTGTACGTTTCATTTTTGGTGAGTATGAATGATGTGAGCAAGCAAGTAAATAAAGAACTGGAAAAAGCCACCAGCGAAGAAGACCGCTTGAAAATTATCCGTAAATTATCAAAAGAAATTGGCGATGAAGCCACCAAAGGCACTACTTATCGTGCCGAGGTAAAATCTTTCTTTAATAACAATCAATTTTTTCTGGTTTTATATAAAAATTATAACGATGTACGCCTTGTTGCCGCACCACCCGAATCTATTGGTAAATTTGGTTTTGACACCGACAACTGGGTATATCCCCGTCATACCGGCGATTTCTCCGTTTTTCGTGTATATATGTCACCAGAAGGCAAACCTGCCACTTATTCACCTGATAATGTACCATTAAAACCTAAAAAATTCCTCGATATTTCAGGAAAAGGTTACAAAGAAGGTGATTTTGCCATGATTATGGGCTATCCCGGAAGCACAGATCGCTATATGACCTCTTGGGGTGTGGAAGAATTATTACAGGTAGAGCATCCCAACCGTATCAAAATACGTGGCTTACGTCAGGATATTATGATGAAAGATATGCAGGCTGACGAAGCTGTACGTATTCAGTATGCCTCTAAATTTGCCCGTTCCAGCAACTACTGGAAATATTCTATTGGCCAGAAACGCGGCTTGGAAAGATTGCACGTTTTGGCGAAAAAACAAGCCATTGAAAAAGATTTTACCAATTGGGTAAACCAAAAAGATTCCAGAAAAGCAGAATATGCTTCGGCTTTGGATTTAATCAAAAAAGCTTATACCGGCCGTCGTGCCTTTCAGAACGCCCAACAATATATGGTAGAGACTCAAATTCGTGGCATCGAATTATTCTACTTTGCCTATTTGGTAAATAAAGTACCAGCACCAGCAAGAAAAAAACGGGTAGAAGATTTCTTCAAAAATTATCACCAGCCTACTGATGTAAAAGTAGCCAAGGCAATGATAAAATTATATCGTGATGATATAAAACCGGAATTTTATCCCACTTATTTCCAAACAATACAAGATGATTATCAAGGAAATGTAGATAAATTTGTAGATGATATTTATGCAAAATCTATTTTTACGCATAAAGACCAATTAATGGCCGCATTAAATGACTCTACAAAATTAGCCGATGATATTGCCTTTAAAACAGCTATGAGTATTTTTTCCAAATACCACGAAATAGCCGGAAAAGCAAAAAAATTCAATCTTGATTTAGAGCAAGGTCGCTATTTATTAATGAAAGGCCTGATGGAAATGCAGCCTAAGAAAAATTTCTCTCCGGATGCAAACTTCACCATGCGATTAACCTATGGTAAAGTTTTAAGTTACAATCCAGAGGATGCTGTTCATTATAACTATTACACCACCTTAAAAGGGGTTATGGAAAAATACAAACCCGGAGATTATGAGTTTGATGTAGATCCTCGTTTAATCAAAATATACGAAAATAAAGATTATGGCAATTATGCCGACAAAGACGGAAGCATGCACGTATGTTTCCTCAGCAATAACGACATCACTGGAGGCAACTCAGGAAGCCCGATAATGAATGGCGAAGGACAACTGATTGGTCTGGCATTCGATGGCAACTGGGAAGCCATGAGTGGCGATATTGCCTTTGAACCTAAATTACAACGTACCATCAGCGTTGATATTCGCTATGTATTACTCATCTTAGACAAAGTTCTCGGTGCCAAACGATTAATCAACGAAGTACACATCGTAAGATAATTATTAATGGTAAATTGTGAATTCACAATTTACCATTAATTTAATAGGCTCGGCCGACATTTCCTTCGTAATAATTCACAAAAGACTGATTTACCACCTTATTGCCACCCGGCGTTGGATAATCGCCCGTAAAATACCAGTCACCTTTATCATTTGGACAAGCAATATGCAAATTTTCAATACTTTGATATACAATTTTCACTTCAGCCTTAATCTTATCACCCCTTAGAATTTCGGCTATTTTATCCGAAATTTGCTCGGCAGTAAATTGTTTATACAGCTCTTTTACATGATTCACAACCTGTTCCTTAGGAAGTTTAAGTTCTGCTTTGCATTTTTCATAAACATCTGAGATTAATACCTCTTTTTTATGGTCTTTCAAAAGAGCAATCATCGCTCTAAAAGCAATAAAATCACCTAATTTGGCCATATCAATTCCGTAACAATCGGGATAACGAATTTGTGGCGAGGAAGATACTACCACAATCTTCTTAGGATCTAAACGGTCTAAAATACGTAAAATACTTTTTTGCAAGGTAGTTCCCCGAACAATAGAATCATCAATAATCACCAAATTATCCTTATCGCGGCGAAGCGAGCCATAAGTAATATCATAAACATGCTCAACGAGATCATCGCGACCAGAATCCTGAGAGATAAATGTGCGTAATTTTATATCCTTAATGGCCACTTTTTCCACTCGCGTCCGCTGGGAAATAATCTTCTCCAGAACTTTTTTTGTTAATTTATCTTTTTGCTCCCAAATTTGTTGTACTTGTAGTTTTTTCACATATTGCTCAATACCTTCCACCATACCATAAAATGCCGATTCTGCCGTATTAGGGATGTACGAAAAAACCGTATTGGCAACATCTTTATCCACCGATTTGAGAATAGGTTCGGTAAGTAACTCTCCCAAACGTTTCCGTTCCTGATAGATATCAATATCACTACCACGTGAAAAATAAATTCGTTCAAATGAACAGCTTTTCTCTTCTCCCTGAACTCTGATTTCTTGTAGATTTATTGTGCCATCTTTTTTCATAATCAAGGCACTTCCGGCAGGTAACTGTGAAACCTGATTTTCGCGAAGATTAAAAGCTGTTTGAATAACCGGACGCTCAGAAGCTACAACCGCAATCTCATCATCATAATAATAAAAAGCCGGCCGTATTCCCCATGGGTCGCGTATAACGAAAGCATCGCCATGACCAATAAGTCCGCCAATTACGTAACCACCATCCCAGTGCCTACTCGAAGCTCTCAGTATATTGGTGATGTCTAAGTTTTCCTCTATTAGTGGCGAAATCTCTTTATTAGAATAATCTCTTTTTTTGTACAAATCAAACAATCCCTGATTTTCTTCATCCAAAAAATGACCTACATTTTCCAGTATGGTAACTGTATCAGAATAATCTTTGGGATGTTGCCCCAATTTTATCAGACTGTCGTACAGCTCATCCACATTCGTTAAGTTAAAATTACCGGCCAGAACCAAATTACGAGTTTTCCAATTATTTTCGCGCATTACCGGATGCACGTTTTCAATTCCATTTCCCCCAAAAGTACCGTAACGCAAATGTCCTAAGTAAATTTCACCGGCAAAAGGAACATTCTCTTTAGCCCATTCGGGCGAATTAAAGTCTGTTGGATTTCTGGCAGATAGCTCTTCCAACTCGCTATTAATGACAGAAAAAATCTCTTGTAAGGGCTGAGACTCAATGGAACGCTCCCGATGAAAATATTTTTTGCCGGGCTTAATATCTACTTTCAGATTCACTAATCCGGCACCATCCTGCCCACGATTGTGCTGCTTTTCCATCAGTAAATAAATTTTGTTAAGCCCATAACGCCATGTTCCATATTTTTCCTGATAATAAGACAAAGGCTTTCGTAGGTAAATAAGGGCAATGCCACACTCATGCTTTATTAATTCACTCATAATCTAATTGCAATTGAAAAAACCGTTAAAAACAGAACAACTATCTATTAATCAATATTTTCCGAACATTATATAACACAAAAGTAAACAAAAAAATGGAAAACAAACGACATTTTTTTGGGGATTGAAATTAGGTTGCTGAATTCATACCAAATCGGTATCATGTCAGTTAAGCATATTTTTGTAATAGTTTGATTGAAAATGAAATAACAAAATTCTTTTAGCTATTTATTAGCGATTGAATATCAGTAGAAAACCGAAGGAAAGATAATTTTATTATACTCACAAAAAATAAATACACCGTTAAACTTTGCCAATGTTTGAAATTATCCCTCGTAGAACAGCATTCGTAATTCATAATTTGTAGTTATTTGTGAGGCGCACGAGCGGAACTCCTTTTTTGCCGTGCTTTTGTTGCCCTGCATAAGGGGTACTACAAGCGGAAAGCCCGCTCGTGCGCCCAAATAATTACAAATTACTAATACTGTTCTACGAGTGCCGTTCTACCGTTTCCGAATCCCAATTCCTGCATCCCAAATTCCAATTTTGACATCACAGCCGGACGAACAACAATCTAAACCAAATAGAATTGCGGAGACTTGTTAAACATTTTTTTTACTTTTCAAAATAATAATTACCTTTGCAACTTAAATTTTAAATTAGGAAACATAATGTATTTGTCAACAGAAAAAAAGAAAGAAGTCTTTGAAAAGTATGGTAGTGGTCAGGGTGATACCGGTTCGCCGGAAGCACAAATCGCATTGTTTACCTATAGAATAAACCACCTGACAGAACACCTGAAAAAGAACAAAAAAGACTTTGGTACGCAACGTTCGCTGTTGCAGTTAGTAGGGAAACGCAGAAGATTGCTTAATTATCTTATCAAAATAGATATTAGGCGTTACAGAGCTATTATAGCCAAATTAGGTCTTCGCAAATAAAACAAAAAAGGCAATTTTATTGCCTTTTTTTGTTCTTATCTATTGAAACATATATATTTTTGTATCTTTGAAATTATCAAGAAATTTATTTTTATGCACATACATACAAAAGAAATTGATTTAGGCGATGGCCGTAAAATCACGATAGAAACTGGCAAATTAGCCAAACAAGCCGATGGTTCGGTAGTTGTAAAATTAGGAAAAACGATGCTTTTGGCCACTGTAGTATCAGCCAAAGAAGCCAAAGAGGATCTCGATTTTTTGCCTCTTTCGGTAGATTACAAAGAAAATTTCGCTTCCACCGGACGAATTCCCGGCGGTTTTCTTAAACGTGAAGGTCGCCCGGGAAATAGCGAAATACTCGTTTCTCGTTTAGTAGACAGGGCCTTACGCCCTATTTTCCCCGACAATTACCATGCTGAAACATTTGTAAACATTCAGCTTATTTCAGCCGACAAAGAAGTAATGCCCGACTCTCTGGCCGGACTTGCTGCTTCGAGTGCATTAGCAGTTAGCGATGTGCCTTTCAATGGTCCGATATCCGAAGTTCGTGTAGCACGCATTGATGGCAAATTTGTCATCAACCCCGGTTTTGACGACAACGACAAAGCAGACATTGACATAATGGTAGCTGCTACTTTCGACAATATCCTAATGGTAGAAGGCGAAATGGACGAAGTATCGGAAGCAGAAATGCTCGAAGCCATGAAAATTGCCCACGATGCAATCAAAGTACAATGTCAGGCACAAATTGACCTTGCCAATGAATTAAGCATCGAGAAACGGGAATACTGCCACGAAGAAAACGATGAGGACTTACGTAAATTAGTAGAAGAAAAAACCTATAAAAAAGCATACTCCGTAGGTAAAATGGGTATCTCTAAGCACGAACGCGGTGCTAAATTCGATGAAATACTAAACGAATTTATTACCGAATATTCAGAGGGAAAAGAAACTGATGAAATTGACAAAACACTGATAAAACGCTACTATCACGATGTAGAAAAAAAAGCGCTGCGCCGCTTGATTTTAGACGAAGGTTTGCGCGTTGACGGTAGAAAAACGACTGAAATACGCCCTATCTGGTCAGAGATTGATTATCTGCCTGCAGCTCATGGTTCAGCAATATTCACTCGTGGCGAAACACAATCCTTAACAACTGTTACTTTGGGTACTCGCTTAGACGAAAAAATTGTGGACGAAGCCACTAATCAGACGCGTGACAAATTTATGCTACATTATAATTTTCCACCTTATTCCACCGGTGATGCACGTCCATACAGAGGTGTTTCACGCCGTGAAGTAGGTCATGGAAACTTAGCTTTTCGTGCCATTAAACGCATGCTTCCAGAAACACCTTATACTATACGTGTTGTTTCTGACATATTAGAATCTAATGGTTCTTCTTCTATGGCCACCGTTTGTGCCGGAACTTTAGCTTTGATGGATTCTGGTATTCAGCTAATAAAACCGGTTTCGGGAATTGCTATGGGATTAATTACAGACGAAAACGGTAAATTTGCCGTTCTTTCGGATATTTTGGGAGATGAAGACCACTTAGGGGATATGGACTTTAAAGTAACCGGAACAAAAGACGGTATTACTGCCTGCCAGATGGATATTAAAGTAGACGGTTTATCTTATGAAATTCTGGAACAAGCTTTAAATCAAGCCAAAGAAGGACGATTCCATATCATGGAAAAAATGATGGAAACCATAGACAAACCTCGTGCCGACTTTAAATCTTATGTTCCTCGTATCGAGCAAATTATTGTGCCTAAAGAAATGATTGGCGCGATTATTGGTCAAGGCGGAAAAGTGATACAGGAACTACAAGAAGTAACCGGTACGGTTATTATGATTGAGGAAGAAGAAGGCGTTGGTAAAGTTGCCATTTCCGGCAATAAAGAAGCCATTGATTTAGCTCGCACCCGCATCGAACAAATAATTGAAGTACCTGAGGTAGGAAAAACCTATCATGGGAAAGTAAAAACGCTACAATCTTTTGGCGCATTTGTTGAAATTCTGCCCGGTAAAGACGGATTATTGCATATTTCTGAAATTGCTTGGGAACGTACAAATAATGTAGAAGATGTGATGAAAGAAGGCGATGAAATTGATGTGAAACTAATTGAAATGGACAGAAAAACAGGAAAACTGAAACTTTCGGCCAGAGCACTACTGCCAAAACCTGAAGGTTATGTCGAACGCGAAAGAACAGAACGTCCCGACAGAAGAAGTCAGAATAACCGTTCGTCCAATAACAATCATCGTCGTCCACGTCGTGATGATGATGGAAAAAGTGAAAATAAGAACAGATACTAGATAATGATGAATTATTAATTGTGAATAGTGAATTCCTATTTGCAAGTAAAAGAAGTCATAGTGCGGAAACTAATATATTCTGTGCTATGACTTTTTAAGTTTAAATGATAACTTTGGCAAAGTTGTTATCAAATACCGAAAAAAATATGGAACTAAAAGAATATACTAATTTTCAGTTAGCCTTGCGAAATGGTCAGGATATGGAAGAAATATGGATTGCCTTCAAAGGGATTATTTATGATGTGAGTAGCAGCCGCATGTGGCGCAATGGGAAACACTACGAACATTGGGCTGGACAAGACCTTACAGACGAACTGGCTGAAGCTCCTCACCAAGAACGTGTTTTTGAAAAATTTAATGTGGTGGGGAAATTAAAAAAATAAAGCTACTAAGCAACAGTGAATTGTTAATTCTGATTGTCGCTAAAGAATAGTTATACAGAACCTGTGTCGTCTTTGTTATGCATATCTTTTCCAAAAATATTCTCTACAAAAAGTCAAGAAAAAAAATGCTGTTTCTTCTTCTACTAATACACTGATTATCATCGCAACATCACACTGAAACTAAAAAATTAGTTCAAAAACTAAAAAAATAGTTGCATAACTAGGAATTTAGTTATATATTTGCCCTATGGAAACATTAACAAAAGCAGAAGAAAAAGTAATGCACATTCTTTGGAGTCTGAAAAAAGGATTTGTAAAGGATATTATCGCAGGGATGAAAGCGCCTAAACCCAATTATAATACAGTATCTACAATAATCAGAATATTAGAAAAAAAAGGATTTGTGGGGCATAAAGCCTATGGAAAAACATACGAATATTCCTCCTTAATAAGCAAATCAGGTTATAAAAAATTTGTTTTTAAACGGATGCTGAAAGACTATTTTGAAAATTCCTACGAAAATGTTTTTTCCTTCTTAATAAAAGAAGAAAAACTAAGCAAAGAAGAAATAGAAGAAATAAAAAAAATGATAGATAAAGAATGACGAACGGATTATTACTATATTGTCTTTTTGTAGCCATTTTTCTGGATATATTTTATCTGGCTCATCGCTATATTTTCACCAAATATAGTTTTTTGAAGTGGGACAGATTTTATTTTCTATCCATCATTATTTTTGCGTTTATTTTACCCATAATTCACATCTCTTCTATATTTGAACTTAACATAGATAAAGTGATTACACAAAAAACCTTGAGCCGTATTGATTTTACACAAGGATTAATAACCATAAGAAACGACCAGTCCACTTATAATTTAATTCATTTATTTTACTTTCTGAACCTTGTATATTTTATAGGTTTTGTAAGCAAGTTGTTATTCTTTGTTTGGGATATTATTAAAATACGCAAACAAACACTACACCCAATTCCTGTGATTGTACAAAATATAAAGGTTTATAAATGCCGCTCAAAAGAGATAGCATTCACCTTATTTAATAAAATCTACGTTTCAGAATATTTTTTTCAACTCCCCGAAGATTCACACCTAAAAATTTTAGGTCACGAGCAAGTTCATAGCCACCAACAACACACCATTGATATCGTATTGTTCAGCTTAATTTCAATAATTCTGTGGTTCAATCCACTTAATCGTTCGATACTGAAAACCATAAAATCTATTCACGAGTTTCTGGCCGATGAGGCCGTTATTAGTAAGGAAAACCCCCAAGACTATATGCAACTCCTGCTTAAAATGGCTACAAACAAAAAAGCATGGAACTTAAGTAGTGCTTTTTCCGGTATTGATTTAAAAAAACGAATTTTGATTATGAAACGTTATACCAATGAGCAAAGACAAAAGCGACTGTTTCTATTTTTTATTCCTATCCTTGTTTTGATATTATTTGCCTTAACCCTCTTTTCTCCCTTTATGAGAGCCAATCCAATACTCGGGAATAGCGAATTTGTAAATCCATTTGGAGACAATTATCAGGTACTTGCACCTTATTTTGAAGTTAGGAATACAAGTAATAGATTAAGGATGAAACATTCTTGCATTAGTGTGAGGATGAAAGATTACAGCCCGTTATTAGCCGTTTCGGATGGAATAATACTTAGTTCTGACAGCCTTGACAACTGGGGCGTAACTGAATTTTTCATTCTCCTTGCCTGTAAAAGATATCAGTTTAAATATCAAGGATTAGAAAAATCTCTTGTTGTAAAAAACCAACTTGTAAAAAAAGGAGACACCATTGGATACTCTGGCAAACTTGCGCTCTACCCGAAAATTGATTTCACCGTATATAAAGCGGGTGAAGAAATAGCACCACGTAAAATCATTAAATTTTAGCTATGAAACCAAAAAAATATTTAAGTGTAGATTTAGAAAAGTATAGCAAATTATTCTTTAAACTAGGATTAATTATTGCATTGGCACTTGTATATATGGCCTTTAACTGGCAAACCACTTTTACAAACGAAAAGCCGATTTATGCCATGAGCGACATAGATATAGAAACCGAGTACCTACCACCTGTGGTAGAACAAAAACCCGAACTTCCTAAGCCAAAAATACAGTACATAGATCTTAAGCTCGAAGAAAACTCAGATGAAGACGAACCTCAATTTATGCCACAAGACAATGGAACAGATGCTTCAGAAGCAATCCATTTCACATTTAGGCAAAATAAAGAAAAAGAAGAAGAGCCAGATTTCTTTTATTTTTCGGAAGTCAAACCTAAATTTCCCGGGGGGGACTTAGGACTCATGCATTTTCTAAAACGGAAAATTAAATATCCGGTATTGGCAGTAGAAAATGGAATCGAAGGCAAAGTATTTATTCGTTTCTCTATAAACAAGAAAGGAGAAGTCATTAATCCTGAAATTTTACGTTCAGTGGATAGTTTATTAGATAAAGAAGCTATACGAGTTGTAAAATTACTACCCAAGTGGAAACCGGGGATGAACAACGGCCGTCCCGTAAGTGTTAAATTCACCCTTCCGGTAACCTTTAAATTGAACTACTAA
>CAYQXT010000078.1:0-11822 GCA_964421365.1 uncultured Bacteroidaceae bacterium | reverse complement strand
GTTTGCAGCTATACTACTCATGCTTTGGATGGTTATTTTATGCCCATGGCCAATACGAATTTGTCCTATTTTTACTTGCTTTTGCATCCTGCAAAGAAAAAGAAAATCTCCCAAATTTATTCTACTAAAATAGTTAGTAGTGAAATAATATTGTATTCCTTATAAAAAGGTGAATTTGCATCGAAATCGGTCGGACGGCTTCATTAATCAATTCTAAGTGAGCCGCCTATTTTTACAGTTTTAATAAATCTATCCGTTCGACCGGTTTTTAGACCGAACTCAATATAGAATTACAATTTAGCTAAACTTTAACGAAGTATTGATTTATAAAGAGAAGGATTTAATCAAATAAAGTTCCTTGAATATCATCCATTTTGATTTTTCCTAAATGTTTATATGACAAATCTGTAACTTCTCTCCCCCGAGGGGTGCGATTTATAAATCCCTCTTTTATAAGATAAGGTTCATAAACTTCTTCAATCGTGCCTCCATCTTCACCAACAGCCGTGGCTATGGTATTTAGTCCCACAGGCCCACCTTTAAATTTGTCGATAATAGTAAGTAGAATTTTATTATCCATTTCGTCTAATCCGCGCTTGTCTATATTCAGTGCATCAAGGGCAAAATTGCTTATTCCAATGTCTATTTGACCATTTCCTTTCACCTGTGCAAAATCGCGTACTCTGCGTAGCAAAGCATTTGCGATACGGGGTGTACCCCGGCTTCGGCGGGCAATTTCAATGGCCGCATTTTCCTGTATTGGAACTTTTAAAATCTGTGCCGAACGTTTGATGATACCACTTAAAATATTCATGTCGTAATATTCTAAGTGCGAATTGATTCCAAATCGGGCGCGCAGGGGAGAGGTAAGCAGGCCGCTGCGGGTGGTTGCTCCAATGAGGGTAAAAGAGTTCAGCGTAATTTGTATGCTTCTGGCACTGGGGCCTTTATCCAGCATTATGTCAATACGGTAGTCTTCCATGGCCGAATAAAGGTATTCTTCCACAACGGAACTCAGACGGTGAATTTCATCTATAAAAAGAACATCGTGTTCATCGAGATTGGTGAGCAAACCGGCTAAATCACCGGGTTTATCGAGTACCGGGCCCGAAGTAATTTTCATATTTACACCCAGTTCATTAGCAATAATATTAGAGAGGGTTGTTTTTCCTAATCCCGGAGGGCCATGGAGCAAAACATGATCGAGGGCCTCACCACGCATTTTAGCAGCCTGTACGAATATTTTGATATTTTCGAGCACTTTGGCTTGACCTTTAAAGTCATCGAAACGGGCAGGCCTTAATTGGTTCTCGAAATCGTCTTCTTCCGGAAGCGAAGTCTCATGTATATCTATATCCTTCATGAGACAAAGATAAATATTTATGCTGAATTGTGAATAGCAATATTTACTGAAATTTGAAGCACATATTTACATCATAGAGTTTAAAATAGATCAATCGGCACATACGGCTATCGAACAGATAAAAAATAAAGGCTATGCCCAGAAATATGCCGATGACAAGCGTTTTATACTTTTGCTCGGTATTAATTTCGATACCGACAAGAAACGGATAGACGATTATCCGTTAATAGTAAAGCCTTAATCCCAGATATATAAAAACTCAAGGATAAATTCTTTATTATTATTCTGATTAACTCAATATCAGTATATTGGTGCATGAGTTCGAAGGATATAAGCACTTACGAGCACATTTTGATATAGCTCCTATTTCAATAAATTTATTTCTTAACAACTTATTTTAAAGCTTAACAGTTAATTTTTGGATTTATTTTATTTTATTTTTATATTAGCGTAGTTAATTATACATTTTTTTTGAAGCAAATTACTCCAAAAAAACTTTGTAACTAAACTTATTGCGATATGAAAAAACTGATACTATTATTAAACCTTTTTTTAAGTATTTTAAATCTTAGTGCCCAGACCTTTACTCAACAGAGTTTCTCGCTGAAAGGCCTTTCCCAGAGTGCTACTGATTGGGGTGATTTTGATAATGACGGAGACTTGGATCTTCTATTATCAGGCTATGATGGCAGTAATTATTTTACTCAGATCTATGAAAATATAAATGGTAGTTCCTTTAGCCTACGTACTGATATTGTTCTTGCTAATCTAAGCAATGGAACAGTAAACTGGATTGATTTTGATAATGATAATGATTTAGATATTTTTATTACGGGCTATAATGGTTCTTATCTCTCTAAATTATATGAAAACACCGGTACGGGTTTTAATGAAAGAACCGATTTCTCTTTTGCCGGTGTTTCTGAATCCTCTGTTGCTTGGGGCGATTTTGATAATGATGGCGATAAGGATCTTTTATTATGCGGCTACTCGTCCGGAACTACTATTACCAAAATATATGAAAATAGAATTTCTTCTTTCGTTGAAAGAGCCGATTCTGTATTAGAAGCCATCCGAAGAGGAGTTTGTAAATGGGCTGATATAGATAATGATGGTGATTTGGATATATTCCTATCTGGCTGGAATGGAACAACGGCTATTTCTTCTATTTATGAAAATACGGGTACTGGTTTTAGCCTTAGAAGTGATATTAGTATTGCAAAAGCTTATAGAAGTGATGCCGAATTTGGTGATTACGATGGCGATGGTGATTTAGATTTTATTCTAGCCGGCAGCGATGAAGTAAGTTCTAATGTTTTTACCCAGATATATGAAAATACCGGTACGGGATTTACTTATCATTATCAGTATTCAATTACTGGTGCAGAATATGCTAAGGTAGCCTTTGGCGATTATGATAATGACGGTGATTTAGACTTTCTTGTATCCGGAAGTAATTATGGTACACCCATAAGTCAAATATACCTGAATGTAGATACTGATTTTATTGAACAAACTGGTATTAGCCTTCAGGGTGTTTATTTGGGCGACAATGCATGGGGAGATTACGACAGTGACGGTGATTTAGATCTTATTTTAATGGGGTCAGATGGCACAAACCCTATCACAAAAATTTATCGTAACGATGCCAGCCTGTCTAATTCTGTTCCCGTAACTCCTAATGCAACTTCAGAAGATGTAACAGGACAGGATGTCAAAATTTATTGGGCTGGAGCTTCAGATGCACAAACTTCAGCCACAGGACTTAGCTATAATCTGAGAATAGGTAATACATCAGGAGGAAGTCAGATTATGAGTCCCGAAGCTCTATCTACCGGAACTCGCAAAGTGGCAAAAATGGGAAATGTACAACAAAATACCAACTGGACAATTAAGAATCTTGCCCCCGGCACTTATTACTGGAGTATACAAAGTATTGATAATAATTTTGCCGGTAGCACATGGTCGCCGGAGCGGACTTTCTCCATTGTACCACCACCTGTTTATTCTGTTTCAACTGCTTTTGATAATCTACCCGGATTTAATTATGGCGATTTAGCCTGGGGCGATGCTGATGGTGATGGAGATTTGGATTTAATGGTTACCGGACAGTCAAACTGGGGGGTAAAAACTTATCTTATTTATAATGATAATGGTGCTTTTACCCGTTTGGATTCTATTCATTTTGCGCAAACAAATTATTCTAAAGTACGTTGGCTCGATTACGATAATGATGGATTTATGGACATATGGCTAAACGGCGTGGATGGAACAGTTTATACCGGCTCTCTTTACCGGAATACCGGTGCTGGTAATTTTACAGAAATATCCACTCCCTTTCAGGGTATGTTTAATGCTTCTGCTGATTGGGGCGATTATGATTCGGACGGCGATTTAGATTTACTTATAGTGGGTAAAACCGTGTCGGGAGCTAAAGCTTTTATTTATAGAAATAATGGAGGCACTTTTGAAGAGCGCCTTCCCGGATTTGCTAATTTAGACTATTCTACCGCTAAATTTGGCGATTACGATGCCGATGGAGACTTAGACGTTATCCTCATTGGTAGAGATGTTAATTACAATCCTCAGACCTATTTATACCAAAATAATGGAGATTATACATGGACAGATGTAACAGCCTCAAAATTTGTTAATCTTCCGGTTCAAGTAGATAATGGTGATTTGGCATGGCTTGATTTTGATGCCGATGGTTTGCTCGATTTTGTTCTTACCGGTAAAAACAGTGGAGGTACTGGAGAGCTTAATTTTTACCGTATGGGAGGAAAATTTTATGTTCAGCAGGTAGAAAACGGCTTGCGATATTCTTCTCTGGATTTTGGTGATTATGATAACGATGGCGATATGGATATGATTGCCAGCGGACTGGCCGATGACGGGACCTATAAAACCTTATTATATAAACGTATTTCGGGTAGTTATACGCTTTCGTCAGAAATATTTCAAGGCGTAAATTATGGTACGGCAAAATTTGGCGATTACGATAATGATGGCGATTTGGATATTGCTTTGCTTGGAAAAGATAATACAGGAAAATTTTTAAAATTATATGTAAATAATACACAAAATAGAGATAATCCACCTGCTGCCCCTGCAAATTTAGTGAGTACAGTAAGTGCTGATAGTGTGAATCTGGTTTGGGATTCAGCAAGCGATGATTCAACCGCCTCCAATGCCTTGGGTTATAACATAAAAGTAGGAACAACTTCAGGTTCGCAAAATATTGTTTCTCCATTTCCTGCTAATTATCCCCAATTGGGAAATAGCAATATAAATAAATTCAAAAAACTTTTTGGATTGGCAAACGGTACTTATTATTGGAGTATTCAGGCTGTGGATAATGGCTATAAGTATGGTAATTGGTCGGCAGAGCAAAGTTTTACGATAGGGACAGTTGCTGCCAGCACTCAGGATTCATTGGCTCTGGTTGCCCTCTATAATTCTACCGATGGCGCAAATTGGAGCAATAATTCCAACTGGTTAAGTGGTTCACTTAATACTTGGTACGGAGTGAGCCTTACCGGAGGCAGAGTAACAAAATTAAATTTGGTCTCTAACAATTTGAATGGATATATTCCGGCTTCTATTGGTAATTTAACCATGATTTCTTTTTTAGATTTGGGTAGTAATATTTTAGCCGATACCATTCCTTCTGAAATTGGCAATTTAGTCAGTTTAGATACTCTGTATCTTGCCAATTCTCAGTTAACCGGTTCTATTCCTTCGACTATTGGCAATTTAACCAATCTACAAGTTATTGCTCTCGACAAAAATCGACTAATCGGTTCTATACCATTTGAAATGGGGCAATTACTAAAACTTTCGGCTATTTATCTACAAGAAAATCAACTCACTGGAGCCATTCCTTCTGAACTTTCCAATTTAAGTTCCTTGCAGTATTTATATCTGAATAATAATCAACTAAGCGGTGGAATTCCAAGTCTTTTTGGAAATTTGAGTTCAATATTACATTTGGTGTTATATGGAAACCAATTGTCAGGGACTATTCCATACGAATTAGGTAATTTAATTAACCTTAATCATTTAGATCTTGATTATAACCAATTAACTGGAAATATTCCCTGGCAATTGGGAAATTTAACTAATCTCACCCAATTGTTTTTAGATAATAATCAGCTAACAGGTAGTATTCCTATTAAAATTGGAAATCTAACTCAGCTTCAATATTTATTTTTAAATAATAATCTGTTAACTGGAGCTGTACCGGCAGAATTAAATAATTTAATCAATCTTCAATATTTATATTTGAACAATAATCAGTTAGACCAATTAAATAATTTATCGGCATTAACGAGTCTGGGTAGCTTGTATATTCAAAATAATAAATTTGATTTTGGTGATTTAACTACTGCAACACTAAACTGGGCTAACATTTCCTATCATTCTTATTCGCCACAGGCTGTAAGACCTATTACCAAAGACAACCTTGGAACCGGATATACAAATTTATCATTTACTGTTTATGGAGTTAATAATGCTATTACATGGTTTAAAGGTGATAATATAATTTCAGGAGAAATAGATACGCTGATAAGTGTTCCTGATACTTCAAATGCAGCTTTTTATGCAAAAATAACAGATGCTAATTTCCCCGAATTAAATTTATACACCCAAGTAGTTGGGTTTGGAAATGATGGGATAACAAATGGTATTGCTGATGCAGAATATAATGCCTTACTGGATTTGTATAATTCAACTAATGGAGCCTCTTGGGCTAATAGTACAAATTGGTTGACTTCTTCGCCGGTAAGCAATTGGTACGGAATAATAACAGAAGGAATACATATAAACAATATTTATTTATTTAATAATAATCTGAGTGGAACCATACCAACAACAATAGATAATTTTTTAGACTTACAAAGTTTGAATTTATCTCTAAATAATTTAACAGGTTCTATCCCAGTTGAAATTGGAAACTTGGGAAAACTACAGTTTCTCTCGCTTAGTAGAAATCAGTTAAGCGGTAATATTCCGGCAGAAATAGGAAATATAAGCAGTTTAACAAATTTATATCTATATACTAATACGTTAAATAGTTTTATCCCTATTCAGATAGGAAACTTAACTAATCTAAATACCTTATATATTTATGATAACCAATTAAGTGGTACTATTCCTCTTGAACTGGGGAATTTGTCCAAGCTTACTCGTTTGGGTCTGAGTGATAATCAATTTACAGGATCTATTCCGTCTGAATTAGGCAATTTAAGTAATCTCATTACTCTGTATTTGAGTAATAATCAGTTAACAGGCGAAATTCCGGCAACTTTAGGAAATATTTCTGGTTTAACAAACGTGTATTTACAAAATAATCAGTTAAGCGGAGTGATTCCAAGTATTTTTGGTCAATTGGTTAATTTAGTCAATTGTGATTTATCCAATAACAGGTTTAGTTCTATTCCCCAATTTAGTTCTACCAATCTGGATGTTTCAGAAGCTAAGGGTTTACAATCAGCCAACAACATACTCTCGTTTGAAAGTTTAGAGCCCAATGCCTCTAATTTGCAAATTGCCTCAAAATATGCTCCACAGAAAAGCATTCCGTTAATTAAATCAGACAGTGTTCCTGTACAAGCGGTAGCCATGAATTTAGATGCTTTACAGCTTACTGGTAGAAGCTCGCTTGGCGGTGCAAATACCTATTTTCAATGGTATAAAGATGGAATAGCTATTGGAAGTCAGTCCACCAATCCTGTTTATTCTATAAGTTCTTATAATACGTCAGATAGTGGTTATTATTATTGTGAAATAACAAATACCGTGCTTAGTGGTCTGACTTTAAAAACGGAATCCATTCATTTAACCGATAAAATAAGTACTCTAAATGCCCCAAGTGGTTTATCTCTAAATGTAATTTCTAGCTCGCAAATAGATTTAAGCTGGACAGATAATTCAAATAATGAAGATGGTTTTTATGTCTATTATTCGACAGATGCTACGAACTACTATCAAATGGCTACTTTGGGCAGTAATTCAACCTTCTATTCGGCCACGCAATTAGAATCTGCCACTATCTTTTATTTTAGGGTATGTGCTTTTAATACAACAGATGAAACATGCTCGGCTACAGTTAGTGCCAGTACTCAAGGCGGAACTTCAGCTCCGGCACAGCCTACAAACCTAACAGCCTCAGCTACTGGCGGAACGACAATAGATTTAAGTTGGACAGATAATGCCATTAACGAAGATGCGTATTTTATTAATTACTCTACTGATGGTTTAAGTTTTAGCCGATTAGCTAATTTAGCCGCTAATAAGAGCTCCTTCACTGCTTCGGGTTTAATAGCCACAACAACCTACTATTTCTATGTATGTGCTACAAATTCGATTGGCGATGCTTGTTCAAATACTGTAAGTGCCACTACTTTAAATGCGAATACCCCAGTTACTCAAAATCAGGAAGTTTGTTTTGGCGATGCGATACCAAATCTCACAGCAGTAGGTCAAAATTTACAATGGTATAGTGATGCAAATTTAAGTAATTTGCTTTTTTCAGGTTCGTCTTTTGCTACTGGTAAAACACAGGTTGGTATTTATACTTACTATGTAACCCAGACCATTAGTGGAGCAGAAAGCTCTCCGGCAATAGCAAAACTTATCATTCGGGCACTGCCGACTGCCAATGCAGGTGTGGATATTCAAAACTGTGAAACAAGAGTACCATTGAATGCGAATTTACCTGCCAATAATTCCGGAGAATGGACAATTGTACAGGGGAGTGGATATTTCTCCGATAAAAATAATAATACGGCTTCCTATTTTTCGGATAATACACAAAATACAGTATTATTCTGGACTATTATCGATTCTTACGGCTGTTCAAATTCAGATGATGTAAATATTACATTCCTAGAAATACCTCAAGCACCGATAATTAAGAAGAAAGGCCAGTCCATAGCCAATTTTGCGCTTTTTATTTGCGAAACACCCAATATGCAATATCAGTGGTATCGCGATAATTTAACGATAAATGGAGCCACTGAACAATATTATGTAGAACGTTCTAACTTTGGGAACACTTATGGAGTAGAAATCACGGCTGGAAATGGCTGTAAAAACCGTACAGATGTAAACTATTTGAAAACCTCAGAAATGAAAGTAATTGTTTATCCGATACCGGCAAGCGAAACAGTCATTATTTCGGTAGAAAGTGATACCGAAGGCGAATTGAGCATGCGAATAAGCGATTCTTTTGGAACTATTTGTGGGAAAAAGGTATTTAGTAAATTACAATTTAAAGAAAATTATTCCTTAAATATTAGTACACTAAAACCCGGAATATATATTCTCGAAATTATTCAGGATAATCAAGCTAAAGTTTATAAAAAATTAATCGTACAATAATTAAAGCTATGAAAAAATATTTAATACGATCTCTTATTCTTAGCCTTTTAATTGCTTTTTTAGGAACAAGTAAAGCCAAAGCACAGGCTTTGGAAGGTCAAGATGAAATCATTAAGAAAAATGTAATTAAATTGCTCACCACTTACAAGGAAAATTGTAATTTCACCTCTGATGAGCAAAGTATTGACCAAAACAAAATTCTGGAGTTCAAAAAGCTTTTTGTTACAGGAGATCAAGCTAAACTATATAATGATATTGAGCTAGGGCAAGTAAGCGGCACTACTCTTAGCCTCGATGATTATTCAGTCAAATTGCAACTCGATTATCCACGAGGGGTTTCTATTGCTCTCGAACCGGAAAAAGCAGTTATTAGTATGGCTTATCGATTTGCCAAGCATAAAATTTATATCGTTGATGCCAGTGTGGATAAGCAACTGTTTGGACTTTATCAATCCAAGCAAATTCAGGACTTTAAAGGACATCTAGTCTTTCAGATTACTTTTAGTATGGCCAATAATGTTCCTAGCGACTTTAAAATTCTGAATGTGGCTACATCGGAAACAAAGATAGACATTGTGAAAGAAGCCAAAGCTAGTAAGTTCCTTTGGGGTTTAGAGGTGATGTCTATAAAATCAAGCCTTAGTACCGGCTATACTGATGATGCAAACGGTTGGACTTTAAACCCACTTAGCTCTGTAAATTTTGGCTTAGAAATGATTATTCCGCTAAGTCCATCTTTTAGGTTCAAAACCGGATTACAATATAATTCCTTTGAAACCAAGCTAGATTATTATAAACAGGATGAAACGAATCCGAAAAGTTTCACTGATTTGGATGGAGATAATTATCAAGTAGTTACTGATGCAAATATCGTTCAGATAAACCGATTGAAATCAATTACTATTCCACTGGATGCCATGGTCGTTTTGTTTCCTAGAAAGAAATTCAATATTTATCTGAATGGAGGAGTCTCTTTTGTGAAAATCACTAATGCACTGAATAATGTAAATGGCTCATTAAATCGGAAAGGATATTATTCACAGTATAACGTTACTCTGGAAAATATTCCGGAATATGGATTCACGAATAAATCTTATAATAATGAAGATCAGATATGGAGTTTAAAATCATCCGCTTTTTTCCTTGATTACGGAGCAGGAATTATTTTAAGCTTAGGAAAGCTAAGTCTGAAAGCAGGCTTTTACAGCACCAGTAGCTTAGGCGATTTGAGAGGTAGTGAAGCCAGTTATTTAGATGCTATTTTTGGCGATACAGGTAGTGTAATGGCCAGAGCCTCTGGATTTACTGTTAGTATTCTTTTTTAATCAACACTAAAAATAAACTAGTATGAAAACACTAAAACAAAAAATCATTCAATTAGGCCTGATTTTGATGGCAGGATTCCTGTACATGAGCACACAGGCACAGGATTTTGACCAGTTGATACGTACACCCGATGGGAAGTACGGCTTGGTTAAAATCAGCGACACACCGATTAAGGACAATGTATTTCATGTTATCATCACGGTAAATTGGGTAAACAGTAGTTTACAGAGCGTAGATGAGCGCGATGCTTTTCTAGGCATTAATAGCTCCAAAATTAAAAACTCGCAGGCAGGTAAAGTTGTTTGCACCTCTTTTAGAAGCAGCGATTACAAAACTTTTAACGAGAAATTAGATTTGGAATATGCCATAGATGAGCATTTTGGTTCGGGTAATATTCAATTAGAATTTAGTTTCGCCTATTTTAACAAAAAAACAAAACAAACAATTGGCATTCAGAAGTTACAATTTGCACAACCAAAGACTCTCATATTTAATAAAGAAGTGAAAGCAGGCGAAGTAGTTGTTCTCGATCGTATTCCACCTAAAATTGTTATCACCAGTGAGCCAGATTTAAGCAGAGGATTCAAACCCGTTTATGACGTAAATGAAGTAACTATTGCCGGTAGAGTTACGGATGCCAGCCCCATAAAGAGTTTTTCTATTAATGGCAAACTTTATAGCCTTATGGCTGATGGAAGGTTTAATGTGCCCCTGATATTAAAAGAGGGCGAAAATCAGATTTATATCGAAGCAAGCGACAACAGAGACAATAAAGCACACGAATCCTTTTATATGAGCTATATTCCACCTCCACCACCTGTTGTGATTACAGATAATGGAACTGCTGGAGTTACTGATTCTACACTTGCTTCCGATGAATTACTGGTAGGGCATTTTTACGCTCTTATTATTGGTGAAAATGATTATCAGGATCCGGAAATTAACTCTTTAGATAAACCAATTCAAGATGCTCAGTCTCTACGCGATGTATTGGTAGGAGATTATACTTTTGAGGATAAAAATGTAAATTTTTTGAAGAATGCCACGCGTGCGGAAATAATTGATGTTTTAGACCATTACGCCAGTATTTTACATGATAAAGACAATTTGGTTATTTTCTATGCAGGGCATGGATACTGGGATGAAACGAAGAAAATAGGCTATTGGATTCCATCTGATGCTCGAAAAACAAGCACAGCAAATTGGCTTCGTAACACCACGTTACAGTCTTATATTGCAGCCATTCCAACCAATCACACCCTTTTGATTGCTGATGCTTGTTTCAGTGGCGGAATTTTCAAAACTCGTAGAGCTTTTGCCGATGCCAGCAAGGGAATCAACAAACTGTACGCACTCCCAAGTCGTAAGGCCATGACCAGTGGTACATTGAAAGAAGTTCCCGATGTAAGTGTTTTCTTGCATCTTCTGGTTAAACGGCTTAATCAAAATAAAATGAAGTATATTTCTTCGGAAAGTTTGTTTGCCAGTTTTCGAGATGGTGTATTGAATAATAGCGACAATATTCCGCAATACGGAACAATTAAAAATTCCGGCGATGAAGGTGGAGATTTCATTTTTATTCGTAGAGATAAATAGGAGAATTTTTAATTGTGAATTGTAGAACGGCATTCATAATTAATAATTTGTAATTATTTTGGGGGCGCACGAGCGGGCTTTTCGCTTATAGTCAGTTTGCCAAAGGGCACAAAAACAAGCAAAAAAAGGAGTTCCGTACCTACACTCTTTT
>CAYQXT010000077.1:0-11847 GCA_964421365.1 uncultured Bacteroidaceae bacterium | reverse complement strand
CTTATAGCTTTAGCTTCCTGTTTGCGCATACGTACCTCATTTTCAGTGTCTTTAATCAGGTATTCAGAATTTTTATAGATTTTACTCAACACCTTATAGAGTAACTCCATTTTGGCTAAAAGTTTAGAATATTTTTCGTTGGAATCCTTTAAACGCCCATATTGACGGGTATTTATGGCTACTAATTCCATATTTCCCTTTTTCTTGGCAGCTTCGGCAACTCTAAGGCTTTGTTCCATTTCCTTTTTATTAGTCTCAATAATACGCTTAAGTTTAGACATTTGTCCTTTTAACTTAGCAATATGCAGATCCATTTCTTTCAGATTTTTATGTAAGTACTCGATATAAGATTCTAAAACCTTAATGGGGTCTAATTGTACAAATATGCCTGTTAACCAGCGCATAAAACTTTTATACATATACCAAATCAGAGTACGCATTTTGGGGTCGAGTATAACATATAGCAGGATTCCCAGCACGGCAAACAGAGCCACCATAGTAATGGTATTTTGTAAAAGAGCAATTACAAAAGCCATTATAGGATTGGCATAAATTATTAAAAATACAGCCAGTGCAATTAAAACTAAAACTCCGGTTTTCCCCTCGGGACGTTGCCAAAAGGTTTTAATTTTTTGACTTGTTTGATTATCTACCATTTTTAAAAAAAATTTAGAGGTTATTCTTTAATACTATTTACTTTTTCAATGTTTGATTTAATTTTTTTTACCATATAATCAAAAGTGAATAAAAAGTCCTGTTCTGTACCCTTAATCTTTGCTTCTGAACCATTTACTTTGGATGTTAAGGTTTTAATTTTTTGCTGGTTTTCTTTAATTTCAGAAGTTAATTTCGCAATTAGCTGTGCTTTCTCTTTGTTCTGCGCCTCTAATTGCGTTATTTCTGATTTATTATTATTTATTAGTGTATTAGATTTTTGTTTTAAAGCTTCATAAAATTTAGACTTTTCATTTTCAAGAATTTTAATATAATAGTCAGCACTTTCAAGAATTTTTTTATAAGTTAATCCCCTTGTACTAAGAGTTGTAAAAGCTGTTTTGTACCTCATTTCATCACTCAGGGGTAAATCTTTTAACGAATGAACAGCCTGAATATATTCTAAATAATCTTCTCCTGGAAGATCGGCTTTTTCTATGGCTTTAGATAAATTTTGTAGAATTTTTTCGTTTAATTTTGCCGCACTTGGAACTAAATTAGTAGTTGTAGTTTTTGTTAAACGAGAAGTCGTATCTTTTGAAGCATCTACTATCTGTGGTTTCTCTGTTTTTTGAGTCCTTTGTGATTTTTTAGTCTCAGACACTTTTGTTTTTCTATTTTTATTCTCCTCTTCAACGACGAATAAACGCTTTATTTTGTCAAAATCCATAATTTGTAGCTTTTTACTACAAATATAAACCAATAACTTAAATTTTAAAATTAAAAGGAAAAGTTTTTTTTGAAGTTTATTTTAAAACACGCTTCGCACATCAAAAGTACAGAATAATTGGTGCTTGGGATTCTGGAATATGAAATTAGGAGTCGGGAATTTGGCACTTGTAGAACGGCATTAGTATATAAAAATTTGAAATTATTTTTTGGACGCACGAGCGGGCTTTCTGCTTATACTCTCCCTTGTGCAACCGTATTTCATAGCGAGGGTGTCGCTTTAAACGAAACCCCTCGCTATGAAAAATATATGTCTAGTTCATAAGTAATTTGTAGTCCCTTTTTGCCGCCTCTTTAACCCAACTTTCTGGAACAAATTTCCAATTATTATTTTGAGTGGGATTAATCGTTTTCTGCTTTTTGAGGTATTGCATCATATAAAAACGTAAATCTTTTACTGTTGAGTTAATTATCCGGCCTACTAAGCTATCTTTTTGAATTTTAGCTCCTTTGGTTAGATGTCCGCCACCACCATTACCCCGATAGGAATTCAGAGCAACTTTATATATTTTATTCAACTCAAATTTATTTCCGTTCGTAAAACCGGTAATAACAACTCTCTGTCCTACCGGCTTTGTAACATCAACTGTATAATTTATACCTTCTCCTGAATCGAAATTAAAATATGGATATTTTAACTTTTTAGAATCTTGTTTAAACAGTAATAAATGGTCACTTTTCGATTTCATTTTATTTGCCCATAAACCGTAGGAATATTCCAGAAAATCCTTTACTTCTTGCCCACTCATCCGCATAGTATAAAGCAAATTTTCGAAACGATAAAGTTTGAACATATCATTTACTCTCACCTCACCGGTATCTATGAAGGCCCTCATACTTAAGGGTGCAGCCAGAGAAATATCAGCATCACTCAGTTTAAGTTGCACATTATGAATCAAATCCATAAAGGCATTATCGCCAAAAAAAGCTTTTCTACCATCTAAAGACTTAGCAAAATAGGCTACAGGCTGAGAAATAAATTCTTTTACTGCCTTAAATTCAGGACTAAATTGATGCATAAAAGCCGTATCTAGCGGAAATTGTCTGGCTGCAATAATTTTACCAGACACATATTTAATATATCTATTTTTTTGGACATCCCATTTTAGATTAATATTCGCAGTACCTATAAATTCTGCATGAGCTTTAGGATCAACAATCAGAACTGAATCGCCATTAACATTGGCTATTTTTTCCATAAATTTATCATGGTCATGTCCACAGAAAATTACATCAAAACCGGGAATTTCCTTGGCTACCAGCAGAGTTGCATTTTCGTTTCGAGGCGTGGTATCTGTCTCCTTGTCGTAAGTATAATCATGCCCTGCATGAAAAAGACCAATAATTATATCCGGGTTTTCCTTTCGCTTAATTACTTGCATCCATAATTTGGCCGATTTAATCATATCGCGAAATTCAATACCCGAATAAATACTTGGCGGTAGCCAGTTGGGAATTCCGGGAGTAATTAGACCTAGTACGACTACTTTTACGCCATTTCGGGTAAAAACAGAATAGGGCTGAAAATAAGGCCGGTCGTTCTTTATATCCCACGCATTAGCTGCCATCCATGGAAAATGAAATTCCTTTTTAAGTTTATCATATACTGGATGACCGGGCTCAATATCATGATTACCAACTGTTCCTGCGTTGTAATGTAGATAGTTCATAGTTTTGGCACAGATATTTTTATGCACAGTGTCGATAAAATTAGAGTAATATACAGTTGGCTGGCCTTGCAGAATATCGCCGTTATCAAATAGTAGAGTCCATTGGTTCTTTATTTTTCGTTGCTGTTTGATATAGGTAGATATATTGGCTATCGAATGGTCAATTAGCTTATTATTAATGAAATCATAAGGGAATATGGAACCATGTACATCGGTTGTTTCAATAATTTTAAGATGAACATCCTTCTTTTTGGGAGATGAACATCCGAAACTTAAAAAAAAAGAAAAGATTAAAAGATAAATACTGTATTTTCGCATAATATATAATTTTTAAAACGCCAAATTTACTACCTTTAGCCAAAATAGAAAGTAATCGATGCTAAATAATGAAATAAAAATTCAGGCAGAAAAATTTATCAATAGTAAAATTATTGCTATTCAGCCCTTAAAGTCTTCGGGATCATCAAGACAATATTACAGATGCAGGGCTAGTAATCAAAAAACGATACTCATTGCAGAGAATGAAGATATTGCCGAGAATAATGCTTTTTTTCGCTGGGCTGACTTTTTGGGGCGACATAAAATCTTAGTTCCAGAAGTAAATCGTACTGATAAAAATAAGTATATAACATGCGAGGATTTAGGAGATTTTGATTTATTTCAATTTTTAACCGAAAATAAGGAGGATGAAGCGCTATGTGAAACTTCGCTTAAGATAGTATTAACACAATTAGTCAACTTGCAAAAGATTGATGTATCTGAAATAGATTTCTTCTATCCGGTGTCCAAAATTACTAAAGAAATTATTTTTTGGGACTTATATTATTTTAAATATAATTTTTTAAAGCTTGTAGGACAAACCTTTAATGAGTATCTTTTAGAGAAGGACTTTAAGCTAATTGCTGACTACGCACAAAGTAATAGTATTTGGGGTTTACAGTATCGCGATTTTCAGTCCCGAAATATTATGTTAGTTGGAGACACATCTTATTTTATTGATTTTCAGTCTATAAGACAAGGCGATATTCTTTATGATGCGGTCAGCCTTTTGTACCAGTCGCGTCTAAAATTATCTGAGCGTTTGATTAATCGTCTGAAAAATAGCTATAAAAATAAAATTTCAGAATATTTTAAATTTACTGACGAACAATTTGAAAACGATTGGCTTGCGCAAGCTCTTCTACGAAACCTTCAAACTTTGGGAGCCTATGGATTAAGAGGAATTATCGAAAATAAATCTATCTTTATTCAGCCATTAGCGCAAAGTTTAGTAAATTTGGATTCTATTTTAGACAAGTTCCCCATAGATTTACCTGAGCTTAGAAAAATAAGCAAGGTATTAAAAACAAATCCAAAACTACATGAATATATGAATAACAATACATTAGAAATAAACATTCAGAGTTTTTCATATAAAAAAGGCTTACCTAAGGATAATACCGAACACGGCGGAGGTTTTATTTTCGACTGTCGGAATATTCATAATCCCGGACAATATGATGAATTTAAAAGCAAAACGGGTAAAGACTCTGAGGTAATTGATTTTTTTGAGAAAAATACAGAAATGGAAGAATTTCTGTTCGGAGTCTATTACCTCGTGGATAAAGCAATAGAAAAATATTTGAATAGGAATTTTGAATATTTGGCTGTAAATTTTGGTTGTACAGGCGGCCAGCATCGCTCTGTTTTTTCGGCTGAAAGTCTGCAAAAGCATCTATATAAAAAATACGGTAATAAACTAACAATTAATTTAACTCATAGGGAATTACAAAGATGAAAGCATTCGTTTTGACGGCAGGATTGGGGACTCGATTAAAGGAGCTAACAACAAATAAGCCCAAGGCTCTTGTTGTGTATCAGGGAAAAACTTTGTTGGAGAATGCGCTCAAAAATCTATCAGCTCAGGGATTTAAACATATTATAATTAATGTACATCATTTTGCCGACCAAATTGAGGAATTTTTGATAGCAAATAACAATTTTGGTTTATCAATTCAAATTTCCAACGAAAGGGAAAGGCTTTTAGATACCGGTGGGGCAATTTTACATGCAAAAAACTTATTATCTGATGCTGATAATTTTCTGATTTATAATGTGGATATACAAAGCAACCTAAAGCTTGACGATTTAGTTCAATTTCATAACGATAGAAAGGCTTTAGCCTCTTTGGCTGTGAATAAGCGACTAACAAAACGTTATTTGTTATTCGATAAAACCATGAAATTGAGGGCTTGGCAAAACAGCAAGACTAAGGAGACAAAAGGTGAGTTTTCTGAAAACTTATTCCCTTTTGCCTTTAATGGTATTCATATCATTTCTTCGCAAATTTTTAATTTGATTGAAGAAAAAGGTGCATTTTCAATTATTGATTTATACCTCAGACTGGCCAAGCATCATTTTATCTCTGGTTTTTATTCGCCTGAGTATCAATATAAAGATTTGGGAAAAAGAGAAATTTATAGTTAATGAAAAATATTTTAATTACCGGAGCAGCAGGTTTTATAGGTTTTCATTTATGCAAAAAACTAATGGAAACAGAAGATTATTATGTTATTGCCCTTGATAATATAAATAATTATTATTCAATAGATTTAAAGTATGCTCGCTTAGAGATTTTGGGTTTTAATCGCTTAGATATAAAGGATAACTTAAGACTTAGTAGCTCTTGTTATTCTAATTTAATATTTTACAAAACTGATATTCGAGAGAAAGAAGATTTAAAAAAAATTATTCAGCAAGAAAAAATAGATATTGTTTGTCATCTCGCAGCACAAGCCGGAGTACGTTATAGTTTCACACATCCCGAAGAATGTATCACAAATAATCAAATTGGCTTTTTTAATATCATTGATGAAGCAGCAAAAGCAAAGGTGAAATTGTTTTTATATGCTAGTAGTTCAAGTATTTATGGTCTTAATGCCAAGCTTCCATTTTCCGAGTCAGATATATCAGAGAGTCCTGCCAGTATTTATGGTGCAACAAAAAAAGGAAACGAACTTTTGGCCCATTCTTACAGCAATTTATACGAGTTAAAAACAATTGGGTTTCGTTTTTTTACTGTGTATGGTGAGTTTGGCCGTCCCGATATGGCTTTAACCCTTTTCAGTAAAGCAATACTTGAAAATAAAACTATTTCTGTTTTTAATAAAGGAAAAATGAAACGTGATTTTACTTATGTTGGTGATATAATAAGAGGTCTTAGTTTTGTTTTGCAATCGCCACCTTCCAAAAAATTTAAAATTTACAATATTGGCCGTGGTAAACCAGAAAAATTAATGGATTTTATAGCAGAAATTGAATTCAACTTGAAAAAAAAGGCAATAAAAGAATTTCTTCCTATGCAATCTGGTGATGTAGAGGCTACTTTTGCGGATATTAGCCGTATGCAAAGCGAATATTCTTATCTCCCACAAACAGATATAAAAGAGGGAGTTCGTAGATTTACTAATTGGTACTTAAAATATTATGCTGATGATAAAAATCATGATACCAGACAATAATATACCCGAGCGTACTTTTGTTTTGGAATATATTTTTGCAGAAAGGCTTGATATTAAAATTAATATTACAAGTTCAGATATAAATTATACGCAAATTTTACTTCCAAATAAGAAGAAGATTCAGATTAATGATGCTTTTTTTAATAATCATAAGGATGAACTTTCTTATCTTTCATTAGATTATTTACCTAATAGTATTAAATATGTTAAATTAGAGAACTTTAGCAGTTCAGATATTCCTATAATATTTGGTGAAAACACATTAAGGATTAGAGTCGGGGGAGTTAAAATAAACTTTGATTTCCTTGCTGATATTTTCTTTTATCTGAGTAGGTGGGAGGAAAACCTTACTTTTGCACGGGATGACTTAGATCGTCCTATCGAACAGAAACTATTTATCGTAAAAAAAAATCTTTACAAACGCCCTGTTGTAGATGAATTTGTAGTTTTTCTGGCTGAGTTAATACAAAAAACAGGATATACACGGTATAGCTTAAAGAAAGACTTTAATATAATCCCTACACACGACGTTGATTATGTTAAGAAGTGGAAAAATACTTTTCATGCTTGGAAAGAAATTGGAGGTGATACCATAAAAAGAAAAAATTTAAAAAGAAGTATCTATAATTTCCTTTTATGGATGAGTTCAAAATTAAAGTTTATAGACGAGCCCAATGATACAATTTCAAAGTTCATGAATTTTGCTGACCAATATCAGCGAAAAGCTGTTTTCTTCTTTATGTCGGGAGGAATGACCCATTGGGATAGTTATAACATTGGAGATTCGATGATTATGAAAAACTGGGCTGAAAAAATAGTGAATAACAATCACACGCTTGGTTTACATCCAAGTATTTTATCCGCTCGCAGTAAAGAATTGTTCCACATTGAAATCCAAAATTTTCAAAATATTACTCAATATAGTGTGTGTTGTAGCCGCCAGCATTATTTGAGACTAATTGTTCCTCAAACATGGCAAGTTCTTGAGCAGAATGATGTTGGTTGGGACAGTAGTTGTGGTTTTTCCGATTTTTTAGGTTTTAGATGCGGAACAGCCAATCCCTTTCAAGTTTTCGATATAAAGAAACGTAAAAAGTTAAGATTACGTGAACGTCCTTTGATTGTAATGGACACTGCAATCGTAGAACATATTAAAATGACTCCGGAAGAAGCTATCAACGAAATTATTCAATTAAAAAAACAAATTATGCGACTTGGTGGAGAATTTGTTTTTTTATTACACAACTCATCTCTAAAAGCCTTCGAATATAAGAATTACCAAAAACTTATTCCTGTTTTATATCAATGAGCTTTGTTCTATTTAGTCGGTTAGTTTTTTTTTATGCACGATGTCTATGCGAAGTAGGTGGTGCGTGAGTTTAGCTAAACTTTGAGTGGGTAAAACACCTTGTTAAAGATTGGTGTTAGCACTTTTACTTGTAGCGAGGACTTCACAAAGAGCGAAAGCTCGCTATATAGTGCGAAGTGCAAAGGATTGGAACGATACCCCATCGCAGTCCGAAGCCTAGCAAAACACGGCAAAAAAAAGTGTAGCGTCTAGCAGAACTCCTTTTTCGCTGATGTTTTGCTGGCTGAGGCAAGAGGGAGTATAAGCGGAAAGCCCGCTCGTGCGCCCAAATATAATTGTAAATTGTTAATGTCGTTCTACAATTCGATTTTCAAATCTTGATTTTTAATTATTTTCTCTCGGCAATAAACCACGGATTTAGTAAATTCTTTTTATTATACAGAAGTTCGAGTCCTGAATCATACTGCCAGATATTACCACCTGCGTATTTTAGAACAGCATGGCCTGCCGCCGTGTCCCATTCCATCGTTGGAGCCAAACGTGGATAAATATGAGCATTCCCCTCCGCTATCAAACAAAATTTAAGCGAGCTACCGATCGATTTAAAAGACAAATTTGGATGCCTTGCACGTAATTCATCGAGGAATTCATTTGTACTGGTATTTAAGTGATTTCGACTAGCTAATACAAAAAAATCTTTCTTTTGTGCGCTAATTGGCAATTTAATTGATTTTTGTCTAAAAGTCTCAAAATCCTCATTTTTATAGAGTCCTTCGAAAAGAAAAGAGCCTAAACCTCTGGCACCAAAATACAGCTTTTTAATGACTGGCGCATAAACAACTCCGAAGAGTGGTAAACCATTTTTAAGAAAAGCAATATTCACAGTAAATTCATCGTTTCGCAAAACAAATTCTTTAGTTCCATCTAAAGGATCTACCATCCAGAAGAAATTCCATTTTTGTCTGTCGCTATACGGAATCGATTTCCCCTCTTCGCTTAAAATAGGGTATCCCAATGGGCTTAAAGTCTTCTCAATAATTTTATGAGCATTTTTATCAGCAAGTGTTAGTGGTGAATGGTCGTCTTTAAATTCAACGTCAAAATCCTGACTATAAATCCTTAGAATCTCATCACCAGCAATAAAAGAGACTTTGATCGCTTCAAACAATAATTTTCTTTCATCCATATTGGTAATCCTCAGTTAATATTTTAATTTATTAATTAATTTGCTACTTTTGCATTCTAATAACTTTTTGTTTTGAAACAAAACAAAAAGTTATAACGTTTATTAAAAATAAAAGACAAAAATAGTTTTAAATTTTGATTTAAAAACATTTAGAGCTTAAAAATAAATAAATAAATAGTATAAAATGAAAGAATATTCATTGAATCATTTACGTGAACTAGAAGCCGAATCTATCTTCATTATGCGAGAAGTAGCTGCTCAATTTGAAAATCCGGCCTTACTTTTTTCGGGGGGGAAAGATTCTATTGTAATGGTTCATTTGGCTAAAAAAGCCTTTTGGCCGGCCAAAATACCCTTTACGCTATTACATATAGATACTGGACACAACTTTCGGGAAGCCTTAGAGTTTCGTGATAATCTGGTAAACAAACTTGGCGTTCGTTTAGTTGTGGGCTCTGTTCAAAAGTCCATAGATGAAGGCAAGGTGGTAGAGGAAAAAGGATATAATGCCAGTCGGAATATAGCACAGACAACGACTTTACTAGAGGCAATTGAATCAGAGAAATTTGATGCTGCAATAGGTGGAGGGAGACGAGATGAAGAAAAGGCTCGTGCTAAAGAGCGTTTTTTTTCTCATCGCGATGTGTTTGGCCAGTGGGATCCAAAAAACCAGCGTCCGGAGCTGTGGAATATTTTCAATGGACGTAAAAATTATGGTGAACATTTTCGTATTTTCCCTTTAAGTAACTGGACAGAAATGGATGTTTGGCAATATATTTATTTGGACAAGATTGAAATTCCAAGCCTCTACTTTACTCACACCAGAGAAGTCTTTGAGCGTGATGGCGTATGGTTAGCCAAAGCTCCTTTTGTGCAACTCAAACCCACCGAAAAATCAGAGATTAAACAAGTTAGATGCAGAACAATTGGTGATATTACAAATACCGGATTATATCTTTCCAAAGCAAATACCCTTGAAGACATTATACAGGAAATCGCAGCTACCCGGATAACTGAGAGAGGATTACGCTCCGATGATAAGCGCTCTGAATCAGCTATGGAAGACAGAAAAAAAGAAGGTTACTTTTAATCAAAAAAATAAATTGTATGACAAAGCAAGATAAATTTTCTACAAAAGCATATTTAGATATGGAACTTTTTCGATTTACCACAGCCGGAAGTGTGGATGACGGAAAAAGTACTTTGATTGGTCGTTTACTCTATGATAGTAAATCAATCTTTCAGGATCAACTGGAAGCAGTTGAACGCGCCAGTATGAAAAAAGGAGAGGAGCACATAAATCTGGCCCTTTTGACCGATGGACTTCGTGCCGAGAGAGAGCAAGGAATCACTATTGACGTGGCTTACCGCTATTTTGCAACTCCTAAACGCAAATTCATTATTGCCGATACGCCCGGACATGTACAATATACGCGCAATATGGTAACTGGCGCTTCTACGGCTAATGCTGCCATTATTCTGATAGATGCACGACATGGAGTGATAGAACAGACTTTTCGACATTCTTTTATCGCAAAATTACTCGAAATTCCACACATTATTGTGGCAATTAATAAAATGGATCTTGTAGATTGGAGTGAAGACCGCTACGCTGAAATAGTCGAAAACTATCAAAAGTTTGCAAAAAAATTAGAATTAGATGATGCTTATTTTGTTCCAATGAGTGCACTGATGGGTGATAATGTAGTTACTCGTTCATCTAATATGCAGTGGTACAAGGGTAAAACGCTTCTACAAATTATTGAGACTATTCCAATTCAGAACGATAGAAATTACACAGACGGACGATTCCCTGTACAGTATGTCGTCAGACCTCAATCCAATGAATATCATGATTTCAGAGGATATGCCGGGCGTGTTGCCGGAGGGATTTTGAAAAAAGGCGAAAAAGTAAAAATACTACCTTCAGGTATAGAAACTGAAATAGAAAGAATTTGGGGATTTGAGGAAGAACTACAAGAATGTTTCCCGCCACAGTCTGTTGAACTTACATTAAAAGACAATATTGATATCAGTAGAGGTGACATGATTGTGCCGGTAAATAATTTACCTTTCCTTAATAATGAGTTCGAGGTGATGATGTGCTGGATGAATGAAAAACCAATGCAAACCGGAAGAAAATACATTCTCAGGCATACAACTGCAGAGTTAAAATGTATCCCAAAAGCCATCAAGTATAAAATAGATGTAAATACACAGGAAGAAGTGGATGCCGATAATATATTAAAACTAAACGAAATAGGAAGAGTTTTATTAAAAACAACAAGACCCGTTTTTTACGACTCTTACCACAAAAATCGTCAGACAGGGAGTTTAATTTTAATAGAAGAATCGACCAATGAGACTGTTGGTGTGGGGATGATTATTGGATAGTTATAAATGCCGACTTGTAAATTTGAAAAGACTGATTCTTTTCGGTCTTTTCAAATCTTTGCTATTAATTTATTTATGAAATTCATTTTTTCTAACTGGTTTGTTTTAAAAAAAGCAATTTTCATTTTTTCGAGGAATTGTCTGAGAAAAACAGGAATATTAACAGCCTTAAAATATTTATCTTCATACTTAAGGGATTTCTGCGCCAAAAAATATTTTATTTGCTTCTCACTTGCGATAGCTCCCTTCGCACCAATATTCACATAAAATAGTTCATTTTTGTTTTTACACCAAGCCAAAATCGGGTTTGTATTGAGATCTAGAGGCCAAAGAGGTAGATGAAAA
>CAYQXT010000076.1:0-11944 GCA_964421365.1 uncultured Bacteroidaceae bacterium | reverse complement strand
TTTATTACCCGAAGTTAGTGCTGTTCCCGAAGGAACTTTTGAAGCTAAATTTTATGGTTTAGGTTCGGACGGTACTGTAGGAGCTAATAAAAACTCTATAAAAATTATTGGCGACAATACTGATAAGTATGCTCAGGCTTATTTTGCCTACGACTCTAAAAAATCGGGCGGTATCACTATTTCTCACCTTCGCTTTGGCGACAAACCAATCCGTTCTACCTATTTAGTTACCACTCCCGATTTTGTTGCTTGTCATGTTCCTTCCTATCTTGATAAATACGATATGCTCAAAGGCTTAAAAGATGGAGGTACTTTTTTATTAAATTCTATCTGGAGTGCCGAAGAGACTTTAGATCACCTTCCGAATAAGTTTAAAATTTATATGGCCAAGCATCATATAAAATTTTATATTATTGATGCCACTAAAATAGCCGAAGAAATAGGTTTAGGAAATCGTACCAATACCATTATGCAATCGGCTTTCTTTAAAATTGCCGAAGTGATTCCTTACGATTTGGCCGTAGAGCAAATGAAAAAATTCATTGTTAAATCATTTGGCAAAAAAGGAGAACAAATTGTTAACATGAACTATCTAGCTGTTGAAAGAGGCGAAAAAGTTACGCTTGTAGAAGTTTCTGCCGATTGGGCTAATCTCGAAGAAGATTTTGTAGGTATTACTCATGATGATAGCACTCCCGAATTTATCCGTAAGGTAGTAGATCCTATTAATGCTTTGGCCGGAGACGATTTACCGGTAAGTGCTTTTAAAGGACGCGAAGACGGAACTTTCCCAGCCGGAACAGCGGCTTACGAAAAAAGAGGAATTGCCGTAAATGTCCCCGAATGGTTATCGGATACTTGCATTCAGTGTAATATTTGTTCTTATTCTTGCCCTCATGCAGCTATTCGTCCCTTCCTTATCAACGAAGAAGAAGAAAAAGCTCTACCAGAAGGTACCGTAACATTGAATGCCATAGGTAAAGGCATTAAAGGAAATAAATACCGAATTCAGGTTTCTGTGCTCGATTGCACGGGTTGTGGAGTATGCGTAGAAGTTTGTCCCGGCAAAAAAGGAGTAAAAGCTTTAGAAATGAAGCCATTAGAAACTCAAATGCAAGAAGCCAAACGTTGGGAACATTTTGAAAATAAGGTAAGCTATAAAGACGAGTTAGTAAATGTGCAGGCAAATGTTAAAAATAGCCAGTTTGCTCAACCTTTATTTGAGTTCTCGGGAGCTTGTGCCGGTTGTGGCGAAACTCCTTATGTGAAATTAGTTACTCAATTATACGGACAAAGAAGCATTATTGCCAATGCCACAGGATGTTCTTCTATTTATGGGGGCTCTGCTCCTTCTATGCCTTATACCGTGAATAAAAAAACAGGACATGGGCCTGCTTGGGCAAATTCTTTATTTGAGGATAATGCCGAGTATGGTTTGGGGATGGAAGTAGCCGTGGGGAAACTTCGCGATAGAATAAAAACACAATTAAAAGAGAATATGGAGCATTTTGCTGCCAATACACAGGTTGCAGCAAAAGAATGGATTGCGGGAATGAATGAGGCTGATGCTTCGGAAACCGCAACTAATACCCTACTGCCTTTATTAGAGAAAGAAAATTTGCCGGTAGCTAAACAACTACTTGGAATTAAACATTATTTCATCAAAAAATCGGTTTGGATTTTTGGAGGTGATGGTTGGGCTTACGATATCGGATATGGTGGTTTAGATCATGCGCTTTCTACCGGACGCGATATTAACGTGCTGGTTCTGGATACCGAAGTGTACTCAAATACCGGAGGTCAAGCCTCTAAAGCCAGTACAACGGGGCAAGTTGCTAAATTTGCTGCGGCCGGAAAAGAAGGACGCAAAAAAGACCTGGGCGCTATGGCTATGACTTATGGTAATGTTTATGTAGCACAAATAGCTATGGGAGCCAATAATGTTCAAACCCTTAAGGCTATTCGTGAAGCAGAAGCTCATAAAGGGCCTTCTATAATTATTGCTTATTCGCCTTGTATTGCTCATGGTTTGCGAGGAGGAATGGCCGGATCTCAGGCCGAAGAGAAATATGCAGTAGAAGCCGGTTACTGGCATTTATTCCGTTATAATCCAGCATTGGAAGATGAAGGTAAAAATCCCTTCCAATTGGATTCTAAAGAACCAGATTGGTCTAAATTTCAAGATTTCTTAAGCAGAGAAGTTCGTTTTACGGCACTCGTAAAAACTTTCCCCAAAGCGGCCGACAAATTATTTGTTTTAGCGCAGGAAAATGCCAAATGGCGCTACGAAGGCTATGCCCGAAAAGCAAATATGGAATACTAAAATAAGGCTCAATTATTAATGGTGAATACTCAATTGACTATTAAATAAGGATAAAAGAAAATACGGAGACGAAAGCCTCCGTATTTTTTTATTCTATCGGCAAGGTAAAAATAAACTCACTTCCTTTTCCTTCTTCGCTTTCTACCCAAATTTTACCGCCATGTTTTTCAACAAATTCTTTGCAAAGAATTAGTCCTAAACCGGTTCCTCTTTCGTTTTCGGTACCTTTTGTTGAGGTGTTTTCTGTTATATCAAACAATTTAGCCAGCATCTCTTTTGAAATTCCTACTCCGGTATCTTTTACGGATATTTCTATCTGTCTTAAATTTTTGTTTCTTGTTTTTGTTTCTGCGCTTATGATAATTTTCCCTCCCTTAGGGGTGAATTTGATAGCATTGGAAATTAAATTACGAAGGATGGTTGATAGCATATCTTTATCGGCAAAAACATGGTCGTTTAGGGAGATTGTGTTTGTTAATTTTATTGATTTATTTTTGGCCAATTGGCTTAAAAATTCCGAGGTATCAAAAACTTTCAAAAATAGGTTAATTTTCTTGGGTTTAAATTCAATTTTTTTTCTTTGCGAGCGAGACCATAAGAGTAAATTCTCTAATAGTTTATAGGTATTTTCTATCTCTTTATGGATAAGCCCTATATATTTTTTTTGGGTTTTAATATCATATGTTTCAAAATTTTTATGTAAAACATCCGAAAATCCGAGTATAGCCCCAAAAGGATTTTTTAAATCGTGGGCGATAATAGACATGAATTTGTCTTTGGTAATATTATTCTCGCGTAAAGTATTTAAAGCTTCTTCTCTATCGCTTACATCATCCATTATGGTATAAATTATTTCCACATTTCCTTGTTCATCTTTTAGCGGAATAATATAGTTGGACAAATAAATCTCTTTTCCCCATTTGGATTTATAGCGCAATTCAATAATTTGGATTTGGCCACTTTGTACGCATTTTTTGAAAATTTCGGCATATCCATTTTTTACGAGTGGCGGGAATTTTAGTACATTTATTTGCATAGTTGCTTCTGCCGATGGAGAGCCTAATATTTGTAAAGTGGCATTATTCACCCGCAGAATAGTTCCATCGGGTTTAGCAATATAGGTTCCAAGTGGCGAATTTTCAAATAGCAAACGGAAATTTTTTTCGCTTTCGTAAAGTAAGTGCTCGGCATTCTTGCGAGAACTAATATCCTCTTTTATCCCAAGATAGTTAATAATTTCACCAGACTCATTTACCAAAGAGCTTATAGTGGTTTTTTCCCAATATAGGCTGCCATCTTTCCGTTTATTATGAAATTCGCCTTTCCAGATTTTGCCACTACTTATTGTTTGCCAGAGATTATGGTAAAATTTATTGTTAAATTCGCCCGATTTTAATATTCTTAGATTTTTCCCGAGCACTTCTTGTGGCGAATAACCGGTTAATTCCGAAAATCTGGGGTTCACATATTCTATTTCTCCTTTGATGTTTGTTATTACAATTGCATTGCCACTCTGCTTTACGGCCATAGCAAGTTTTTCTAAGGGCACAGGGGGGCTACTGAAATTTCCGGTAAGATTGCTTGCTGTACTCAAAATTTGTGTACTTTTTTCTTGCTTTAAAATAATTTCTTTGTTTTTGCTCAGAGTGCTTGTATCTTTTTTGCTAACAAGCGAGCTATAAATTGTCGTATTGCTTTGCTTTCGATTATCAATAGGTAAATTTAGAAAAAATGTAGAGCCTTTTCCTTTTTCAGACTCTACGGTAATTGTGCCTCCGAGGAGTTCGGCATTTCTTTTAGCAATAGATAAGCCCAAGCCTAAGCCCCCTACCTTTTTTGATAATTCTTTTTCTTCTTGCGAAAAACGCAAAAATATACTCTCTAATTTGTCGGATCGTATACCTATGCCTGTGTCTTTTACATAAATTTGAATGCTATTAGGCCCAGAAATACGGTATCCTAATTCAATGAAGCCTTTATTCGTGAATTTTAGTGCATTTTCTAATAAATTATAGATTATTTTTTTTAAGATTACAGAGTCGGTGTTTATTCGGCTTTCTTGATTGGGTAGCTTTTTTATTATTTTCAATTCGATATTTTTATTATTCGTCTTATACTCAAAAGAGTTAAACAAATCCGAAAGGAAATCATTTAAGCGGATATTCTTAAATACCAAATTTATTTTGGTTGTTTCTAGTTCTGAAATTTCTAGAATCTCATCTACTATGTGTACTAATTGTTTGCCGCTATTTTTAATGATTTTTATAAAATATTTTTTACGTTCGGGCGATAAATTCGGTTTATCTAAAAAATCAGAAAATCCGATAATCCCGTTTAGAGGGGTTCTAATTTCGTGCGATAGATTGCGAATAAATTCTGTTTTTAGTTGGTCACTTTCTTCTGCCTTTTCTTTGGCCTGCTTAAGTTCTGTATTTCGTTCTTGTAATTGTAATTCTTTTTCTTTCAAATCGGTTATATCATGATAAGTAATAATTTTGGATCCTTTATCAATTAGGCTTGTTCTAATAATATAGTATCTATTTGTTATTGGATGCTTTAGCTCATAAGTAATCACCTTTTCTTTTTGTAGTCTTTTTCGTACACACCATTCACATACCTCTTTTTTATTGTAAATAGCTTTGTGGCATTTTTGGCCAATTTTATCTTCTCCCAGCATTTTCTGCATGGGTTTATTCATATATTCTATCTCGAAATCAGAAGATTCAATAAAGATACCATCTACAAAAGTATCTAAGATGAGTGCTTGTTTTTTATTGCTTTTCTCCAGCTCTTCATTTGTCTGTATCAATTTCTCAACCACTTGTTTTATTTCCTCTTCTGCAGAGACAAGCTCTTCATTAATAGCAAGATATTCATTGTTTTTGATGTTTAATAAAACGATTTTTTCTTCCAATTTGTCGGTAAGTGTTTGTAGTTTGTAACACATAGAATTAAAAGAGGAAGCGAGTAAACCAATTTCATCTTTGGATTTTATGCTAATATGCTGATTAAAATCGCCGTTTGCAATTTTTTTTGTAGAGAGTACTAAATTTTCTAAAGGTTTTGTTAATAAGTTACTAACATATAAAGAAGCAAATACAGCCAGAATAAGAAAGCCGAGTAAAAAAATCATTGATATATATATTTTTCTTTTCATCGCAGTAATCAGGCGGTTTCGGCTCATTCCAATTCTCAAAATTCCGAGTTCACCTCTTCGTATAGGATAAGAGAAATCGTAGATAGTTTCTTTACCAGTATCTAATAATTTAACGTTTTGTATGGCTTTTGTATTGATTTTTAATAAATCAGCCGGAAAGCCATTTTTGAAAGTGTGTACAAGTACTTTTTTTTGAGGGTTAAGGATAAAGGCATACAGAATATCGGTATTATTTTTTTTGATGGCCATTATCATTCTTTGTAGTTCTACAATGTGGTTAAAGTAAATATGGTCAGCGGCATGTGCCTCTGCATTTTTTACGATGGCAAAGCCCGTAATTTTATAGTTTCGGAGACCGGAATTATAATCTAACTTCAGATTAAATAGTGTAATTCCAAAACTAAAAATCAATAAGATAAGGATAGTTGGAAGGGTAATTTTATATTTAATCTTTAAATTTTTCATCTGTTTTAAAATTGTAAATTTAATGACGACAGAAGAGGAATTATCGCTCAGGCTTCGAGCTTTCCGTGCCTAAGTGCCCCTTATTCAGTATTTATTTTTAGCCTTTCATTCATTTGTTTAACAGATTTATAGCAATCATCTTTTACGGAAATAAATTTATCAATCCGTAATTTTTTTAGAATAATTTTTCCCTTTTTATCTTTGTTCATATTCAGTAAAATTGCTTTTATTTTTTGCTTTAAATCTATATCTGCTTTAGGGCTGCAAACAAATGGAGGCGTACAAAAAGGTCCCAATTTAGTGATAATCCTTGTTTTTGAAGTAAATGTGGAATCGCTATGCTTAATATATTCATAGATGAGGTTATCCACAGCTGCTCCATCAGACAAATTCTCGGCCACTGCTTCTATGGATTTGTCGTGGCTACCCGTATAGAAAAATCGTAAAAAAAACTTTTCGGATGTTTCACCCAATTTTAAAAGCTGATATTTAGGGACTAAACATCCTGTATTCGATTCTGGGTCAGTAAATGCAAATATTTTACCTTTCAAATCATTCCATGTATAAATTGTACTTTTTTTATTTACTATAATATACGAAAAATATTTAGCTTCTCCATAAAGCGAAGGGGCCGCGAGCAATTCCATATTCCATTTATCGTGAGCAATAACATAAGCACCCGAGCATACGAAAGCAGCAAAAACTTTCTGGTCTCTAACAAATTCATTCATGGTGGCATAGTCTCGCGCAAAAATCATTTTTGTTTTAATTCCTAATTTTTTACCCAAATAATTTACTATCTCTTCATATACAGGTAGTGCCTCTTTGGGAGAGAGCATAGCAGCTACTCCAATATTTAAAACGTTTTTAGCAACAGAAACAGTGGGTTGAATTCTCTTATTTAAATTAATTTTAGTTCTGTTTTCAAATTTACAGGAAAGGGAGATAAGAAGAATGAATAAAAGAAAAATTTTATGTTTTCCCATGGTTTAAGATTTTATAATTTATAGCATATTGAGTCCTCCCGAGTACTAGTGCAAGGAGAAATTGTTTAAATAAAAAGCGAGAGTTTAATAGAATTTGTTTTTTTTTAGTCATTTTTTTGCGTTTTAAGTATTTATAGATTAATCGCACTCGAAGCAAAAGTAATAGCTTAAGCTTCGAGTGTATAGCATTTTTTATTTTCTTTTTCTATACCTTTTTTTACTGATTAAGTTTCCTTTCTGATCGTAGAATTTCCATTTTCCGTGCTTGAGACTGTCTTGAAATTCGCCTTCCATTTTCAGACTGCCCGTAGGATAGTAATATTCGGCATCGCCTTGGGGTTTGCCATCTTCATAGTTTAATACTGATTTGCGCGCACCGCTGATATAGTATTCGCGCACTTCGCCATTTAACAAGCCATTGTCGTATTCTACCTCTAATTTTATGGTATAGTCTTTCCCATCATCGTAATAAAAAGTACAATTGCCTTGTAATTTATTGTTATTAAAGTTCAGTGTAGCGGCTAGTTTTCCAGTTTTGTAAAAAAGCTTAGCTGCTCCATTGAGCATACTGTCTGCCACCATTGCTTCAAATTGAATTTGTGTTTGCTGGTCGTCAAAATATTTTTTGAATGGACCATTGGGTAAGCGCAAACTATCACTAATACCGGCCAAAATAGAATTTTTGATGATAGAATTCAGTGCACTACTGTCTTCGGTGTTTTTTTCTATCACTTCCAACTGCTCATCAAGAAGGACAGAAGTATCGTGTTCGGCCAGAAAATAATTTCTGAATAAATCATTATCTGAAACTAATTGCAGACCGATACGCGAAAAGCTCAAAATTAAATCTTTATTTTCTTTAACGGCTTTTTTATCCTCTAAGCTACTGAATTGGTATAAATTAGTATAAAGTTTAGGCATCTGTATAAATAAGGAAGCATTGGCTTTTGTAGCGAAATTGTCTTTAAAATCCATAAATTTGCTATTATGAGCCAATGTTTGCCCTATCGTATAATCATCTATCACTTTTTTTAGCGTAGAAAGCGAATTGCTCATCACCACATAATCTTCAATATAAGTTATATAAGGCTTTTCTAATTTTTGAAACATCTTACCTAAAAAGATACGGAAAAATCCTTTCATAGCCAAATAATCAATTTGAAAATTTTTGTATTCCGAAGCCTTGAATTTTATGCCCGGAACTTGTTTTATTATATGGCCTAATCCTGTTTTGGCGGCCTCTATGTCATTGGCATTAATAGCAACTATTACGTCTTCCATGCGGGTTTCGGCATCCGGTCGGAGTTTAACAATGGCTATTTCCTGCCCAATCCAGTTAAAAACATCATTTTGCAGGTTAATTTTGAGTAATTTCTCCACTTTATGCACATTGGCTTGTATATCTTCAAAATCCTTGGGGCTGTCGGCATTATACTGAGATATCAAATTGTTGTAAAATTTGTTGAAATTCTCAAAACCGATGCTCATATATAGCGCAGTTTGATTACTCATTATTTCATAAGCGCGAATTTTTCCCGGACGTACTTTTGCTAGCGCCGAAAAATAGGAGGGGAAACTATCCACATCTGTATAGCCATCGAAAGTAAGATAACGGTTATCAATGTCAATATTTAAAGCAGAGAAGGCTAAAGATTTAGCCAAATCGTTCATGTAATCTACATCATCATCGGTAAAACATTTGGTAAAATTGGCTATTTGCTTAAAATTTAGGTAAAAATTGGCTAATTTGGTGTTTCTTACCGAATTAGAAACTTTTAAAAATAAGGGTTTTGTATTCCATTTGTTGTCCAGCCGGTGGGCTAAAGCATTTTCAAGTAAATTTCCTACATAGCTCATCAATAATAGATTATCAACCATTGACAGGTAAATAACATCTGAACTTTCTGTATCGTGCAATTCGATGATTTTTTCGCCTTTAAATTTGCGTGTTTTTACCTCATAACTGGCCAATGAGAATGCCTTGGAGAGTGTTAAAATATTGGGGGCATTTTTCATATCTATTATATACAAAAAATCGTAGTCTTTAGCGCCTACCATGTGCGCACTTAGCAATACTGTGCGGTTTTCCAGTCCGCCGTGAAAAATGGTACTTATGGCGGGTGTTTTTAATATATCTTCAAAATAAACGATATAAGTGTCTATTTCGGCGAGATTAGGGTTTTGGCTAAGATGCTTCCAAATATCACTTTGCGAGAATTCGTCCCAAGCTTTAGGTGCATTTTTGGTTTCGATGGCAAAAATGGCATCATCGGGCACCAGATTAAAGACATCTTGTTGATCCACTTCTCGGATATAGTTCATATAGATGTAATACCCGCCTCCAAGAAGGGCTATAATTAAAACAAAAACCAAGAGAATTTTTAAAAATCGTTTCATAGTACTTCTTTTTAATTACTAATTTATTAATGAGTTCAGTATAAAAAGGTGAATTTGCATCGAAATCGGTCGGACGATTTCATTAATTGATTGTAAATGAGCTATCTATTTTTACAGTTTTAATAAATCTATTTGTCCGACCGGTTTTTAGACCGAACTTACTAATTACGAATTCGTTTAACTTACAATAGTTTGTTTAATTGTTAATAATTGTGCCCATCCACAAGGTTCAATAAAATTTTTTTTATCCACTAATTAATAATTCACCATTAATTTTTTTATTTTATTATTACAAATTTAGTCTTTGACATTTTTTCACTTTCTGAAATTTTAAGATAATAGATGCCTTCTTCTAAAGCAGAAATATCAATTTGAATATTGTGTCCGAAATATTTTTTTGATAAGCGTAATTTACCATCCATTCCATAAATAGTTAGTTGATATTCTTTGTTTTCATAAAGATAGACATTTAAGTGCTCACGAACCGGATTTGGAAACAATAAAAAGGGAATTTCATTATTCACAATTTGGGTATCCTGATTCAGACAGAAATTGGTTGTAACTGAGTCGGTGAAATTTCCGCCGGTAGCTATTGTGTCCCTGCGGGTTTCATCATAAAGAATATAGTTTCCATTTCCATACTGGCAGCAAATTCCATCGCCACCTGCATCGACAATAGTGAGTGCATAACAGTCTTTATCCATGCAAAAATCCGTGTTATATTGCTTATTCTGTGCCATTATATTACTCTGGTATAATGTACTATCTTGCAAATCTTTTAAATACCAGGAGGATTCCTGGGCATAGCCATCGGTAGTAAAGCTAAGTGTTAATTTGCTCCAGTCTTTTAGTTGAAAATCAGTGAGCAAAGTATCGTTGCTATTGTCCTCATCTACTTGATTGTTTGCTTTATCCAGAATAAATTGCAGTTGAAAGTTTCCAAAAGAGAGTTCTTGTTTTGGTACAGTGAGCTTATAATATTCCAGAGGCAGAATGGTATCTCTAACTGACAAAAGCTGTGTTTGTTTATTGATAATTAGTTTGTACTGAAAGCTGTAAATTGTATCAGTTCCCTTATTTTTTAGCAAAACTTCGGGATTAATGGAATTTGAACAGGATATGTTTTTTATATTTGCGATGGAGAAACAGGCAAGGTCTAAATTGAATTTTACAGAATACGGGTCGAAACCACCAATCTCTTCAACACCCGAATTGATTGGGTCTAACCAGTTTTTTAGTTGATAAAATGGGTCGGAATAATCCTGCCACGCTCTGTCTATCCTTGAGAAATAATCGTTTACCGGAATCGTACAATTGGCCTCTCCACCTGTTAAATCGCCCACAATCTGATGTTTATTGTTAAACAAAGGGGAACCAGAAGATCCCCCTTCGGTAGTTCCTAAATCCCATTTTAAAATTTGCCAGTGCGAGTTTATATCATAACCATCACCAAAATCGCCAACAAGGGTGGTATCGTAGTCTCTCGAAATTTTTTTTATGTCTCCATCGGGGTGATGAATACAGCTTACATTATTGGGTGGTGTTGAGCTTCGATTCCAGCCGGCATAATAGGGCTGATAGGTTTCGGGTGGGTCACTGCTTAATTGCAGTAACGAAAAATCTAATTTTTCGTTTTTGCCGGTAGCAATCACCTCCGAACCGGAAACCGTTTGAATGGTATCCGAAGTCGTTCCTGTGCATTTAGCACTTTCATAATTAAAATAAAAAATTGTTTTTTCTGCATCTGCTTGATAATGGACGCAATGCTCAGCTGTTAAGAGATAAGGTTTACCATCGTATCGGGCATTATTGATTAAAGATCCGGTACAATAGAATTGATTATTAATTAGCATTCGGGCAACAGCCCGTTTATCTGTTTGCCAGTTATCGCCTTCGGGGCAGTTGATGTTTACTTCGCAGGCTCCGGCTGTTTGAACCCCAAAGGCATTTTTGAAATCATAGCCTATTTGGCTTATCCTAAAATCATTTTTGAAGTTTATATTTTTGGGCAAAAAATATTCAATATAAATTTCATCACCCGGAATGGCTTGTATGGGTAATTTTAGCGATTTTTTATTATTTTTGTCTGTTATTGCGCCAACAACAAAGGAACTGTCTGCGCTGTATAAAAAAAGTTTGGCTTCTTTGGGCAGATGAAAAGGCTCCAGTAAAAAATTTAGAGAAAAAGCACCCGGACTTTTGATTTTTAAGCGCCAAATTTTTCCTTCGGCGACTTTTGTCCATTCTCCATCCTTTTCAGGTGAAATGTCCGATTGAATGAGCCAGGCAAAACGTAGGGGATTATTTTTTCCCTTTTCGGTCATACTCATTTTTGTGGGCAAAAGAGTTAATGATGGCGATTTTGTTTTTAAGGTATAACGATGGCTCAGCGGTTTCTGGTGAGTAGTAATTTGTGCGAATATGCTTGTAGATAGACATATAATCATAAGTACAGCTGTAATTTTTCGTGTCATATTGTTGAATTAAAATTATAAAATTGACGAAAGATAAAAAAATTAATTCTAAATAGATAATGTGAGTTATTCATAATCTTTAATTAATTGTTGCTCAAATACCCTTTACTCTTTTGGAATGGGGCGCTTATAATTAATTTGG
>CAYQXT010000075.1:0-12015 GCA_964421365.1 uncultured Bacteroidaceae bacterium | reverse complement strand
GGCAGTTGGTTATCGCAAATCGAAAGTTCAGAAAATGCCGGAGCCGGTGTACCGCAATCTAAAACCAAAGTTTGCTCAGTAGCAAAAGCCGAACCTGCAAAAGCATTGTCAATGGCTTGTACACTCCAGTAATAAGTGCCCGAATGTAGATGTAATTTCTGGCTGGTGCTTTGTATCATTCCTCTTTCTGATAGCAGTCGTTTCCCACTACTTAAAGTCTGAGCCGAATAAATATCGCCCAATCCGGGGGCTGTACCTACGCGTAAATTATAGTTCAGTCCGGCACTTGGTGTTTCGGCGTCTGTTGCTGTATCCCATTTAAATGTTACCGTATTGCCATCTATACTTGTGCTTAAATTTGCCGGTGCTGTTGGTGTTGTGTTTTTTATTGCGGTATTATTTTTATAGATTTTGGAAATCGCACCAGAACTACTTCCTGAGATTGTTCCGGTCAATAAAATATCCAAATCGCCATCATTATCCAAATCGCCCCAAGCTATGGAACTATATTCAACTCCTGTTAAGGAAATGCCTGTTTGTTCCGTAAATGTATTGTCGCCATTATTTTTATAGATTTTAGAAATCCAATTTGCACTTCCATCATCACCACTTAACAAAAGATCTAAATCGCCATCATTATCATAATCGCCCCATGCTGCTGAAGCATTCATTACACCGGCAAAAGAAATTGTCGTCTGTTCGGTAAAGCTATTGTTACCCTCATTTTTATACACTTTGGAAACCGTAGTTCCCCCTCCGGCATCTCCAGTTAATAAAATATCAATATCACCGTCATTATCATAATCTCCCAAAGCAGTCTTGCTGTAATTTAAGCCTGCTAATCCGCTGTTTGTCGCTATAAAAGCGGTATCTGCTTTGTTTTCGTATAATATTGTTGTACTGTATCCACTAATTAAAATATCCAAATCTCCATCCTTATCAAAATCAGCCCAATCGGCCGAGCCATCCTCTGAACCGGCAAAATTAAAAGCCTCAGTAAATCCTGTACCGGTATTCTTATATATTTGGGCAATAGCTCCGGCCGTACTTTCACCAATGAGTAGAATATCCAAATCTCCATCATTATCATAATCGCCCCAAGACGCAGAACTAAAGTAAACACCGGTTAGAGAAATGCCGGTTTGTTCGGTAAAGCTATTATCTCCATTATTTTTATAGATTTTTGAAATACCGGTTATGTCATTATTTCCGGTTAATAAAATATCCAAATCTCCATCCTTATCATAATCACCCCAGGCTACGGAACTTGTATAAACCCCTGTTAAAGAAATACTGCTTTGTTCCGTGAATGTATTATTGCCATTATTTTTATAAATTTGGGAAATAATTTCATTTTCTGTATTTCCGGTTAATAAAATATCCAAATCTCCGTCATTGTCATAATCGCCCCAAGCTACTGAACTTTGCTCAACACTGTTTAAAGAAATGCCGGTTTGTTCTGTAAAATATTTATCTTCAACTTGTAAGGTATCAATTGGGGGTGAAACTCCTTGTGGATTTTTGGCATTTAATTTGTAATAATAGGTATTGCCTGCATTAACTGTATTGTCTGTATAGCCTGTGCTATTGGTAGGTAGGCTCTGTAAAAGGCTAAAACTGGTTTTATCGTTAGTGCTGCGATAGAGTTCATAGCTGGTTTCATCTTCGGCATTATCCTGCCAGCTTAATGTTACCTGCGAAATGTCTATTAAGTTTGCCTTAAAATTATCTGGCGGGAAAGCTACACCATAACCGCTGTAATCTACTTTTATTAATTGAATATTATTATAATAATCATAGATACCGGTTTGTATGTCGGCCTCTACCAAAGTGCCATAATTATTATATTTTGCATCAAAAGTACCAGATGCTTGCAATGTAGCTTCTATGTTATACTGTGTATTATCCGAAAATTTATTGAAATTAGCTGTAAACCCAGTAGTATTTGTTTTAATGCCTACACTATTCGTATTTAGAGTATTGAATTTGGCTGTTCCACTGCCGCTTACCAAATCCAGAGCCGTAGTATTATTTACAAACCTATTATTATTTATAGTAACCGAATTGGAATTCTCTGTTTTCAGGGCATCTGTATTACCCGAAAAGTTGTTATCCTTAACAGTACAAGCGGTTTGAGTATCTAAAATATAGATTGCTGTATTATTTCCGGTCAATTGAGAATTTGTTAATTTCAAGCCGGTTCTATACGAAAATAGAGCTGTTGGATTATTCCTGAAAGTACAACTGTCTAACTCAAAATAGACATCGTAAGAAGAGGTTACGAGATAAACTCCATATTGAGTATTGTCAATAAATTGACAGCTTTTCAGGCAATGAGTGGTAGCCGTATTGGGCGAGTCAAAATAGCCAAAAGTATTATTTCTGAAAATTACATCAGTAAGTGTTGAAGCTACGGTTGCTGAGCCTTGCACAAAAGCCGTATCGCAATTTTCGAGAATTGAATTTTTCAAAATACTTGGTTCCGAGTTACTCTCTATATAAATACCAAAATTAGCTCCTTTAAGTTTGATATATTTTGCAGTTATTTTACCGTTTCCCCGTACATTAAATTTGGCAAAATTTCCGCCGCCATAGCTTTGTATAAATATGGTATCTGCTTTTGTGCCTTCAAAATTCAGATTTCCATCCACATTTATTACCTTATCTTTTTCTACAAAAATCTTTACGCCGGCTTCCACACTAAGGCTAACGCCTGCATCTATGGCCGAGTTGCAGGAAATATAATAAGGGCTACCGGCTTTTGTCCAAGTAGTATCTTTGGTAATTACGCCACAAATGAAATCTGTTGTATTGCTTTGAGTTTGTCCAATATACGAAGCATTGGAAATCCTTGTTTGTTTTACAAAAGTCTGTGCAAGGCTATTTTGACTTAATAAAGTAATTTCTATAAGTAATAAGAAAGATTTTATAAAGTGTAGAATGGTAGATATATTCTTCATACAGCTCTATTTTGAGTTAATTTTTTTTTGTAACGTAAATTACAAATTTAATTAATTTATGTAAAAAAACTATATATTTACCTGAAAAATTAATATACCATTAACCTATAAAAGCTCTGTTTAAAAAACAAAGTTTAATTTTAAAAAAAGAATGATAGAATGTTGATTTATTATGATTTTTTTATTCTAATAATCTTAAAAACTCAGCCTTCCATTTTTTGTTTGCAGTCTAGCCGCGTTATACTAAAAAAAGGCGAATAGAAAATCTATCCTCCTTTTATAGTGACCTCACCAGGACTCGAACCTGGATCTACAGTTTAGGAAACTGTAGTTCTATCCCTTGAACTATGAGGCCAAAACCAGTACAAAATTATAATAATTTGACTGTTTCTACAAGTTCTACTTTGTTTTTTTTGCAAATTCCATTTTATTAGCTTAATTTTGTGGCGTTAATAAGGAGGAGAGGTAAGGGGACAAAAAGTCCCCTTATTTATTAAGCAAAATGATAGTAAAGCAAAAAATACAGGATATTGTTGAGAACTTGCTGCAAGATAGCGATAAATTTATTGTTGATATCAAGCTAAGTAGTAATAATCAAATAAAGATTTTTATTGATGCCGACACAAAGGTTACCATAGAAGATTGCGTCCTATTAAGCAAAGAAATAGAAAGTAAGCTAGATAGAGAAAAAGAAGATTTTGAGCTTCAGGTTTCATCGGCAGGTATAGACAAGGCATTGAAAAGTATACGACAATATAAGAAAAATATAGGTAAAGACTTAAAACTTTCCTTACAGAGTGGAAAAGAGTTTAAGGCTGAATTGTTGGAAGTGAGTGAACATGAGATAGTTGTAAAACATGCTTATATCCAGAAACAAGGCAAAAAGAAAATAAAAATGGAAGACGAAAAACATATTCCATTTGAAGAGATAAAAACAGCAAAAATAGTAATAAGCTTTTAAGATAAAGAGTGATGGAAAATATTAACCTCATTGAAACATTTTCAGAGTTTAAAGAGACGAAGAATATTGATCGACCTACAATGATGTCGATTTTAGAAGATGTTTTTCGTGCGATGTTGGAGAAAAAGTTTGGTACGGCTGAAAATTGTAGTATCATTATAAATATTGATAAGGGTGACTTTGAGATACTTCGGTATAGAGAAGTTGTTGAGGATGAGGAAATAGAGGATGCAAATGTAGAAATTCCTCTCGCCGAAGCCCGCAAAATAGACGAAGATTACGAAGTGGGAGAGGAAGTGTCGGAAGAAGTAAAACTTTCGGATTTTGGTCGTCGCTCTATTTTGTCGCTACGTCAGAATTTGAGTTCGCGTATTGCCGAATTGGAAAAAGATAATATTTATAATAAATATAAAGACCGCATTGGTCAGATTGTTACCGGAGATGTATATCAGGTTTGGAAACGAGAAGTACTCGTACTTGATGACGAAGGTAACGAACTGATTATTCCAAAGCGAGAGCAAATTCCGAGTGACTACTTTAAAAAGGGAGATACGGTCAGAGCCATCGTTTTGGAAGTAAATCTGCGAAATAATAATCCACAGATAATATTGTCGAGAACATCGCCGGTATTCCTCGAACGCCTTTTTGAATTGGAAGTCCCCGAGATTTTTGATGGCTTGATTACTATTAAAAGAATCGTCAGAATGCCAGGAGAGCGTGCTAAAGTTGCTGTTGAATCTTATGACGACCGCATTGACCCTGTGGGAGCCTGTGTGGGAATGAAAGGGCACCGTATTAGTGGAATAGTACGAGAATTACGAAATGAAAATATTGATGTAATTAATTATACCAACAATCTTGAACTATATATCCGCAGAGCACTAAGTCCAGCTAAAATTACCGATATAAAAGTATTTCAAGAGGAAAGAAGAGCCGATGTTTTTTTAGAGCCAAACGAAGTCTCTAAAGCAATTGGTAAAGGGGGGTATAATATTCGTCTGGCTATGCAATTAACTGAATATCAGATAGAAGTTTTCCGAAATAGAAATGAAGAAGACGAAGAAGATGTGGATATCGATGAATTTTCTGATGAGATAGATTCTTGGATTATTGATGAATTACGTCGAATTGGTTGCGATACTGCTAAAAGTGTATTAGATTTGTCGGCAGAAGAATTAGAGAAACGCACCGATTTAGAGGAAGAGACGATTCAGGATATAATTAGAATTTTGGGTAGTGAATTTGAACAGGAATAGTTGTATTAAGGGGTTGTTTATAATTCGATAGTATTATAGTATTTAAGTTTATGGCAGAAAAAAAATCGAAAAGGCTCGGTAAATTAGCAAGGGAATTGAATGTTGGTATCAGCACAATTGTGGAATTTTTACACAAAAAAGGAGTTGATATAAATGCGAGTCTAAATAGTAAAGTAGATGCTGACCATGTGGAGATGCTTTATCGTCAGTATAAGGCAGATTCTGCATTAAAAAAGGAAACTGAAAAGATGTCTTCGCTACGTAAAAAAGAAAAGAAGAAAACAATTTCTTTGCGGGATATGGACAATCAGGATGAAGATCCTGAGGACGAACAGTCTGATATAGAAGAATCTGGAAATATTGTACATATTCAGGACTTTTCTGCCAAAGAGCAAAATACGAAAAAAAAGCAAGTAAAATCAGAGGAAAAGCCACCCGAAATATTCAAAGAAGAGGATTCTAAGATAGAGCAGCCAAAAGTTCTAGGTAAAATAGATTTAGATAAAAAAGAAAATCCTGAACAGAAAGAACAAAAGACTGAGATTATAAATGAGGTATCTAAAGATAAAGAAGAAGTTATTATTAAGCAGGAAAGTCCAAAAATTATCGGGAAAGAAGAGATAGATCCAAAGAAAGAAGAAAATCTTAAGCCCACGGAAGAAAGAATATCGGTTGATAATAAGGATGATAAGAAAAAAAAGCCTCAAGCTGATGAGAAAAAAGATACAAAGCAGGAACGGGAAGAAAAAGTAAAATCTGAGACAGAAAAATCTGTTAATCAGGAAAATACAGAAGTGAGCATATCTAAAAATAAGCAAGAAGAATTGAATACAGAAGTACTAGAGAAAAAACAAAAACCGCAGGTTCGAAGGAAAATTCAAATTACAAAAAAGGATGAGCAGTCGATTTCGGAAAAAGAAGAAGTTGAAAAAAAAGAAACTACTATTTTCCGAACAAAGGTAGAGCAACTCAGTGGACCAACTGTTGTAGGGAAAATAGAACTTCCACAGGAGGAAAAGAAAAAGCCAAATTCCAATAAAAAGAAACGCCGGAAGAGGAAACGCATAAAAAAAGACCAACATGTAAATATTAGTGCGTTTAAAGAAACTAAGCCCGATCCAAATCGGAAGAAACCGGTTGTCGAGAAAAATAAAGATAAAAAAAATAAAGATAAAAAAAGTCATGATACTAACGCGCAGCATACGAATAAAAAACGTAGGCCTAAACGGCAGATTGTCGTTAGAAAAGAAGTAAACGAGGAAGATGTTCAAAAGAAAGTAAAAGAAACTTTAGCTCGTTTGCAGGCCAAAGGCAAGAGTAGTGCTTCTAAGTTTAGAAAAATCAAACGTGAAAATGTTGAACGTAAACATCAGGAAGAGTTAGCCAAGCAAGAAGAGGAAAAAGGCATATTGAAAGTAACTGAATTTATAACGGTAAATGAATTAGCTGTTATGATGGATGTGCAAGCCACTCAGGTTATTGCTACTTGTATGAGTTTAGATGCTATGGTGGCCATTAATCAACGTCTCGGAGCAGACTTGATTAGCCTTGTTTCTGAAGAATTTGGTTTTAAAGTTGAATTTATTAGTGTAGATGCCAAAGATGATGTTGTTATAGAAGAAGATAAACCTGAGGATTTAGTTTCACGTGCACCAATTGTTACGGTAATGGGGCATGTTGACCACGGAAAAACATCCTTTCTCGATTATGTTCGTAGTTCAAATGTTATTGCCGGTGAGGCCGGAGGAATTACTCAGCATATAGGTGCCTATCGCGTAACTTTGAAAAATAACAAAGAAATAACTTTTCTGGATACTCCGGGGCATCAGGCTTTTACTGCCATGCGCGCCCGTGGTGCTCAGGTTACCGATGTAGTAATTATTGTTATTGCTGCTGACGATGGTATTATGCCACAGACAGAAGAAGCTATCAGCCATGCTCAGGCAGCAAATGTGCCAATCGTTTTTGCAATTACCAAAATAGATAAGCAAGGCGCTAATCCCGAAAGAATTAAAGAACAACTTGCTCAGAAAAATCTCCTTGTAGAAGAATGGGGCGGTAAATATCAGTCTAAAGATATTTCTTCTAAAACAGGCGAAGGGATAGATGATTTGCTCGAAGAAGTATTCTTAGCAGCCGAAGTTTTAGAATCTAAGGCAAACCCAAATCGGCGAGCACTTGGAACAGTCATTGAATCCAGCTTGGATAAAGGCCGTGGTTATTTAGCAACCATTTTGGTCGCTAATGGAACCCTGAAAATAGGTGATATTGTTTTGGCGGGTCCTTACTATGGTAGGGTTAAAGCAATGTTTAATGAACGGAATAAAAAAATAACAGAGGCAAAGCCTTCGTATCCTGCTTTGATTTTGGGTTTAAATGGAGCTCCTCAGGCTGGTGACAAATTTAATGTCATGGAAGCCGAGCGTGATGCAAAAGAAATTGCTACTAAACGTGAGCAAATTATCCGCGAACAAGGTCAGCGAACCTCAAAACATCTGACGCTTGATGAAATTGGACGTAGAATTGCTATTGGTAACTTCAAAGAAATAAATATTATTATTAAAGGTGACGTGGATGGCTCTATTGAGGCTTTAGCCGATTCATTAATTAAACTTTCTACCGAAGAAATACAAGTAAATGTAATACATAAGGCAGTGGGACAAATTGTCGAAAGTGATATTATGCTTGGTTCTGCATCCGATGCTGTAATTATTGGATTTCAGGTTCGTCCTTCAGTAGCAGCACGTAAGCTGGCCGAAAAAGAGGGAATTGAAGTTCGTCTGTATTCTATTATCTATGATGCAATAGAAGAACTTAAGAGTGCAATGGAAGGTATGCTTTCGCCTGAAATTAGAGAAGAAATTCTTGGTTCAGCAGAAGTAAAAGACACCTTCAAAATATCTAAAGTGGGTACTATTGCCGGATGTTTTGTTACTGAAGGTAAAATCCTTCGTAATGCAAAAGTACGTATCATTCGCGATGGAATTGTGGCTTATTCAGGAGAACTAGGTTCTTTGAAACGATATAAAGATGATGTGAAAGAAGTTCGTAGTGGTACAGAATGCGGATTAAATATAGAAAAATTTAATGATGTTAAAGTGGGCGACATTATCGAAGCATTCCAGGAATTTGAAGTTAAGAAAACATTATAATGGTGAATGGTGATTTTATTTTTTGAGAATAAAAATCTCATCAAAATTCAGTTAAGTACAATATCTAAGATAAATTAAAAAAATCCCGATAAGAATTTCTTATCGGGATTTTTCATTCCCACCAATTAAGCACTTGCCCCCCGTAGAACATCACTTCTAGCCCTTTGTCTTCGCCGAGCTACCGCTCCAATCCTTTACGCACCGCATTTAAAATTTTTTGTACAACTTTCCAACCTGCTACTGGCTGTTGAAAATGTTTATAGTGTTAATGTTTAGACCTTCCCGATGTGTTGGAGCTGATTGGTTGTGGATTAGAAAATATTAAAATAGAGAGACAATTTGAAGAAGCCTACGTAGGATAGACGAAGCCCTGCAAAACACGGCAAAAAAGAGTGTAGCGTCTAGCGAAACTCCTTTTTTGCCGTGTTTTGCAGGCTGAAGCAAGGGGGAGTATAAGCGGAAAGCCCGCTCGTGCGTCCTTATTATAATTCTTAATAGTAAATTATTAATGCTGTTCTACGAGTGCCAATTCCCAACTTCCGACACCAAACTCCTTGCTTTTGACTCCTTAATCCTGACTCCCGCCTCCTATCTCCCGATACTCAAATTTGTTGAACGCAATATTTATATAAGCTAATAAAACAGGAGTAGAAAAAATAAGCAATTGATAAAAACGCAGTTTGATTTGCTTTGAAGCCAAACGATTCCGAGGGCTACAAATATCAGCGCCAGCGAAAACGATTTAATTCGGGGATGATATGCAAGGGATGAATATATTGTGTAAACGGACTATTCGTTTCTATTGCCGAATTGATTTTAAGCAAAAATACTTTTTTAAGGGCATCGCTAAGTGGGGCTAATAGCGCAATAACACTCAGCCGTTCAAACTTTTTTATACCAAATTTCTGAGCCGTCCATAAAATAAGGCTGATAAGAAAGCCGGTATATAGCAGTATATAAATATAATCTAAATCATTTCCTTTTTTCATGCCGTCAATATATACTTCGTGCTGTGCTTTGAGTTCAAGATCATAAGTATTTCCATTTCTTGTTTGGAATTGGCAAACTCAAAAGCGATTATGGGCGAATCAATTCCTTTCGGTAGTTTGGCGGCTGATTGAGGTAGAACAATATTTAGCAGGATTGCACATAGAAGCAATACTGCACCTAATAATTAATATGGATAATCTGAATTTCACAAGTTATTAATTAAAACGGTTCATCTTAAGATAGTTAATTTCTTTTTCGGTAAGAAAGCGCCATTTTCCACGGGGAACATTTTTTTTAGTAAGGCCGGCAAAATATACCCGGTCTAATTTTTTTACGTCATAGCCTAAGGCTTCAAATATACGGCGAACCACTCTATTCTGACCACTATGAATTTCAATACCAAGTTTACTTTTGTCGTTCAAGTCGAGAAACTCCAGTTTGTCTGCTTTTACTTTCTCCCCTTCTTCTAATTCTATGCCGATTAATAATTTTTCATAGTTTTCGTCTGTAAGAGGCTTCTCCAGTGTTACATCATAAATTTTACGTTTTCGGTATTTGGGATGAGTGAGTTTTTCGGTCAAATCACCATCATTGGTAAGCAGGAGGACACCTGTCGTATTCCTGTCCAGTCGGCCAACTGGATATACCCTTTCTTCTGTTGCATGGCTTATTAAATCAAAAACGGTTGGTCTTCCTTCGGGGTCTTTGAGTGTGGTGATTATGTTCTTTGGCTTATTTAGCAGAATATATACTGAACCTTGGGGTTTTAGTTGTTTCCCCTTGTATAGAACAATATCCGTAGGTTTAACACTAATTCCCATTTCGTTTGTCACCTTACCGTTCACCTTAATTTTACCTGTTTTGATAAGCTCATCAGCCTGCCGACGGGAGCAAACACCGGCTTTGGCAATAAATGCGTTTAATCTAATGGGTCTTTTGTCTATTTGTTTTATTACTTGTATCTTATTCTCCGTTTTTTTGGGTTTAGAAGGTCTTCTCCCTGCTTTTTTCTTTTCAGATTTTTCTTTTTTATCTTTGTTCTCCTTGTTTTCTTTCTTGGCTTTCTTATTCTTTTTTTTCATCAAATCGGAGAAATAGGGTTTTTTCTTCTGTTTTTTCATTTTCTATAAATTTAGCGCACAAAGGTAATATATTAATTCTGAATGACTAATTATTAACTCTGTTCTATGATTAGTAAATAAGAATTTAGTATGCTGATTTTTTATTTAATTCACCATTCACCTCTAACCATTCACTATTAAGAATTAATACTAAGCAGTTATCAAAACACCGAAAAATATTTTATTATTTTGTATTAAATCAAGATATTACAAAAAATATGCATAACAAATACGATGCTGGTTCGGTATAATTTAATTATTCTATATAATTTTCATACCACATCTCAAACATTAAGAGCGTCCATAAATATTTGCGATTATCTTTTTTTCCCCTCAGATGATCAAAGATAAGCCTTTCCACATAATTGGGATTAAATATGCCTTGAGCTTTCAGGCGGTCGTAGCTTAGATAATCCTGCATAATATCCAGTAGATCATCTTTTAACCATTTGGCTATCGGAATACCAAAGCCTTTTTTCGGGCGATGAATAATTTCTTGTGGCAAATAGTTGGCGGCTACTTGCTTAAGAATGTATTTTGACTCTTTGCCTCTGTATTTTAAATGGGCAGGCAGGTGAGTAATATAATCGGCTAATTGCTTGTCGAGAAAAGGAACGCGCACTTCGAGAGAGTTGAACATACTGGCTCGATCTACTTTTACCAGCATATTATCTTGCAGATAAAAACGCATATCTATCCATAACGAGCGTTCCCAATTGTCTTCTGTATCGCAATGGTGCATGTGATCGCGTAAAATGGGTAATATGTAAGGGCTGTGTTTGAGTTTATATTCGGCTTCTAATAGTTTTATTTTTTGATAATTATCGAAAGAACCTAGCCAAACCTGATGACGTAAATCTGGTTCGAAACGTAATCCTTGAGCAAATTTTTTGGCTTTAAAATCAAAGCTGATATTCTCTGTTGAAGTAGGTAAACTTTGGGCAATTTTATTCACAATGGAGTAGGGGAGAAAACGGCCGTATTTATCGGCTAATTTTCGGGCGTAGTAAGTAGGATAGCCGGCAAAAAGCTCATCAGAAGCATCTCCGCTAAGGGCTACTTTTACCTTCTGGCTGGTGAATTGCGCTAGCAAATAAGTAGGTAAAAGGCTGGGGTCGGCAAAAGGCTCATCCATTTTCATCACAATTTCGGGTAAGAGTTTTAGGGCATCTTTGGCTGTAAACGTTCTATGATGATGCTGACTATTGATGTGTTTGGCTACTTTTTGGGCGTAGTCTGATTCGTCAAAGCTTTTTTCATCGAAACCTATACTGAAGGTATTTATCTGGCCTCGCGAGTATTTTTGCATAATGGCTGCCACTAAGCTACTGTCTATTCCTCCACTCAGAAAGGCGCCCATAGGAACATCCGACATCAGACGTTTTTCTACGGCCTCTTCGAGAAGTTTTTTGAGCCGCATCTGCACTTTAAACTCAGAATCTAACTTTATTTTCGGGCGGAACGAAAAATTATAATACTTATGTTTGATGTTGCCATCTTCATTAATCAATATATACTGGCCGGGCTGTACTTTGTGCATATTCATAAATATAGATTGAGGCGCAGGTACATGGT
>CAYQXT010000074.1:0-12352 GCA_964421365.1 uncultured Bacteroidaceae bacterium | reverse complement strand
GGGCTTGTATAGTCTGTCGTCCTGCAAATAGAACAAGAAATAAAGAGAGTAAAAGTAATTTTAATTTCATTTGGATATATTTTATATGACCAAAAAGGCACATAGATAACAAAAGATAGATTTTTGAACCAGATAAATCATATAATATGCCAATATTGATATTGTTTTGTTTTTTAGATTTTTACAAAAAAAAAGTATAAATGTAAATTGCCCGATTGTGAAACAAAGTGTTCGATATTGGACAATTTTTTTAGATTATGCTAATACTTAACCCTTATCAAAACACCAAAAAAGATTCTGATATTTAATATCCAATCAAAATATCACAAAAATATGATAGCGATTCGGTATAAATCATTTATTTTTTGTATCAATTATTAGGGTTATCGGCCCGTCATTCAGCAGTTCAATCTGCATATCAGCACCAAATTCGCCCGTTTTTATAGGCTTTCCGAATTGTTTTTCTAATTCAGAAATAAAATAATTATACACAGGAATCGCAATATCGGGTTTAGCTGCCTTAATATATGATGGACGATTTCCTTTTTTTGTAGAAGCCTGCAAAGTAAACTGACTCACTACCATTAGCTCGCCGGCAATATCCTTTACCGATAAATTCATCACCCCCTTGGTATCATCAAAGATACGCAGATTTATTATTTTCTTTATTAGATAATTAATATCCTCATTTTTGTCATCTGCTAAAATTCCTATCAACACAAGCAATCCTTGCGATATTTGGTCTTTGGTTTTCTCATTGATAGTTACTTTGGCATATTTAACTCTTTGTATTACAGCTTTCATAAAAAAAAAGTAAATGGATTTTTATAAGACAAAATTAAGAATTAGTTTAGTGGCAAAATAATTTTTTTTATTATGATGTTTACTTTATACACACTCGCCTTATTATTAAGCTTTTATCTAATGGCTAAAATTGTCGATGAATATTTTGTGGATTCTTTGGACAAGATTGCTACCCGATTAGATATGTCATCGGATGCCGCTGGAGCTACCTTGATGGCTATGGGCTCTAGTGCTCCCGAACTTTTTATCGCTTTGATTGCGGTTTTGCGTAGTGGTCAGCACGAAGCCATTGGAATGGGAACTATTGTTGGTTCGGCTATTTTCAATATATTAGTTATCACCGGAGCGGTGGGTTTAGTCAAAAAATCAAAAATTCCGTGGCAGGGTGCCGTTCGCGACTTGCTATTTTATACTCTCACTATAATTGTGCTCATTCTTGTTTTTTTCAACGGTGAAATTAGCCTTTGGGAAGCTCTGGCAATGTTGCTTTTTTATGTCATATATGTATTAATCGTGCTTTTTTGGAAGAAATTATTTCCTAAAATTGCTAATGAAGCTATTGACATTCAGGAAGAGACGGAAAACAAAGAGAAAGTGGTAGATAAATGGTGGGAGAGGCCGATGCTTATCTTTAATAAAGGACTAACTTATCTATTCCCCAAAAAAGAGAAATATATTTGGGTTTTCCTGATTTCTATCGCATTAATTGCCCTTCTTAGTTGGGTCTTGGTAGAAAGTGCCATTGAAATATCTTTTGCCATGCATATTCCAGAGGCTATTATTGCCCTTACGGTACTTGCCATAGGCACCTCGATACCGGACTTGTTCTCCTCTATTATCGTAACCCGGCAGGGTCGTGGCGGAATGGCCGTGAGCAATGGCGTAGGCTCAAATATATTTGATATCTTGGTTGGTTTGGGTTTACCTTTTGTCCTTATGATACTTATTGACGGGCATGGAGTCTCATCTTCAACCAATGATTTAATGCAGTCTATCATTTTACTTTTTGGCTCGGTGATTTTAATGCTGCTCATTTTTATTTTCAATAAATGGCGTATAGGTAAAGGTGTAGGCTTATTCTTTATTTCGCTTTACCTGCTGTATGTTTTATGGCAATTTGCGCTTTTATATGGCTGGATGCCGGTTTTAAAGTGAAAAACTAATAGGAATAGTGAAAAGTTTTTATTACTATATTCAATAGTTCGTTAATTTTTTGTAAATAGCTTAAAATGACAACTTTGCCAAAGTTGCTGTCAAATAGATACATCATTAATTATCAGTTTATTATCTATTTGCTAATTCAAACTTTGGCAAAGTTTAACGGAGTATTATCTTTAATTATTCACTTTTAACTTATCACTTCTTTCTTGTGTCTGCTCGTGTGTCTCAATCAATATTTTGCATGGCCTGTTTTTATCTTGTTTTAGAGATCTATCTGTACTATAATTTTATATTAAAAAAGGCAATTGTTTTTTTTAGTTCTTCTGCTTGTTGCTTTAGTACCGAAGCCTTTCCAGACATTTCTTCGGCAGCCGATGAATTATTGTTTGTTATGTCGGATAATTGCTGCATGGCTGTATTTATGGAAACAACGCCTTGCACTTGTGATTTTCCTGCATCCACAATTTGATTAACTAAATTTGCGCTTTTTAGTATTTCCGGTATTAACTGTTCTAACTTAACTTTAGCTGTTTGAGAAATTTTTTGCCCACTTTCTGAAATATCAGAGATTTCTTCGGATGCTTTTTTTGTGTTGTCAGCCAAGTTTCTTATTTCCTTAGCTATGACAGCAAAGCCAGAACCTGCGCCAGAACGTGCAGCTTCTATGGCTGCATTTATAGAAAGAATATCTGTTTTATCTGCAATTTCTGAAATGATATTTATTTTAGTACTGATTTCTGATACATAGTTTATTGTCTGCATGAAAATTTTATTGCTCTCAGATAAATGCATACTCGACTTTGTCGATATTTCGCTGGTAATACTCGCATTTTCAGTATTCGATTCTATCTGAGCTAGCATTTCTTCCATAGAAGTAGCTATTTCTTCTATACTGACAGCCTGTTCGGCCGCTCTTTCCGCAATTTTTTCGGAAACGGTATTTAATTCTGAACCTATATGCAAGACAGAATTTATTGTTGAATGCATCTCTGAAATTAATTTTGTTATGTGCTCAACATATTGATTGAAGCCAAAGGCCATTTCGCCGAGTTCGTCTCTCGATTTAAATAGTAAACGTTGGCTTAAATCGCCCTTACCATCAGCCATCTTAAAAATGCGCTCTTTCATTTTGTTCAAAGGTTTCAGTATTTGCCTCCTGAAAAGCTGCAAGTTCAAAATGGTTAATCCAATTATAACAAATGAGCCAATAGCTAATTTTACGACTAAAACATAACTTAAATCCATACTTTTATTGTTATGCAATACGCCCAAAACAGCACTAATATAAAACACTGTAATACCAATAACACTGAATAAAAAAACAATAGTTAATTTATTGGATATACTTAAGGGTTTGTACTTGTCCGAAAATGGCAAATTATAGGTAAACTCTTCAAGATGCTTGTTCATGGTGATATAAAATGGAATGGCAAATAAAAAAACAATTGGAACTCCAATTAGTATCCCTAAAATAAATTCAGTTTTATCTATAAAATCAAGAGGTAATAATACAGGAAAATCTCCTAAGGTAGTATAAATAGGTAAGATAATCATAAAAAAGCGGGGTAGAAAATAAGCACTTTTTTGTGCTTTCAAAAGTGTTTCTTCCTGCGGATTAGTATAATAATTTTTTATGTCTTTTATTTTAGCTTTAACTATAAAATAAATGATAGAGGCAAAAACAAGTACATATCCCGGAATATTAATACGAAATAATATTTTAAACATTTCTTCGGTATTCCATACATTATAGTACCAAGCCGAAATCAGCCATGAAATAGGTGGTAGTAAAAAGGTTCCTATAAACCAAAATAAAATTTTTTTTTCTTTATTCATGTTTTGTATAAGTTGATTTATGTTTTAGGTAGAGACAAATGTAATAAAAAGATTCAATTTTTTATTGAGTTCAGTATAAAAAGGTGAATTTGCATCGAAATCGGTCGGACGGCTTCATTAATCAATTGTAAATAAGCTATCTATTTTTACAGTTTTAATAAATTTATCCGTCCGATCGGTTTTTAGACCGAACTCTTTATTTATTTGCCAATTCAGCAATCCTTGCCACATTTATATCATTCATACACTTAAAATGTCTCTTTGGACAAGTACTAAAGCCAATTTTTGTACAAGGCCTGCATTTTAAACCCTTCACTTCTATTATTTCCGATTTTTCATCGGCCATGTAAGGATACATGCCAAATTCGGGGATTGTATTTCCCCAAATAGAGATAATTTGTTTCTTAAAGGCTGCTGCAATGTGCATTAATCCGGTATCGTGTGAGATAACCATGCGTGCCTGCTGAACGAGGTAGGCCGATTGATTGAGCTTAAACTTTCCACAGGCATCTATTATTCGGCTATCGTCTATATTTTGCGTTATGTATTTAGCATTTTTTATATCCTCTTTGCCACCCAAAAGCACTATTTTACCCTTAATTTCATGGCAAACCGCAATAATTTTGTCGTTGGGTAGCCGTTTGGTCGCATGAGTTGCCCCAATGACAAAAGCAACATAATTATTTGTCTCTAACTTTAATACTGATAAATTAATTTTGTCTTCTTCGCCAAGAAAATAATCTAATCCCTTATTATCATTGTGTACATCAAATACATTTGTGCTTTCTAAATATCTGTCAACAATATGAATATTTGGTAAACGATTTTTTTTAAAGTTTACCATTAACCATTTTTCTTTATTCAGCTTATCAAAGGTCAAAACAGGAAGCCGCAGACTATTTTTAAGCCGGGAAGTTCGTATATTATGATGTAAATCAATGATATAATCAAAAAAATCGAACTTTAATTTATTTACTAACTCGCTAAAATCTTTGTCGAAAAGATGAATCTTGTCAATATATGGATTGTTTTTTACTACCTCAAAATAGGCCTTTTTACATAAAAAATGAATTTCGGCATTTTCTACCTGTTTTTTCAAGCCCCTAATCACAGGAGTTGTGAGCACTATGTCGCCTATAGAACTAAAACGAACAACAAGAAATTTAATCACTTGGTCTGGCATACTCGATTCTTATTAGGAGAAAAAAGTAATTAATTTATTTACTTAATTGATAATGTATTACAATGATATTTTATAAATTATACTGCAAAGGTCGTAATTTTTTTTTGTTAAAATGCTTGATTTTTTATTTACATAGAATTAATTTTGACAAACTCTAAATGAAAAAACTATCTATCTATATCTGACCTATGAAAAAGTTGAAAGTTAAAAAACAAAAATTAAATTTGCAGAATGGCGATGTAGTTCTAAACTTAACCGGCATAGAATATCTACCTGTGGCAGAACAGCATGAGCTACGAGTTCTTATCGGAAAAATACATAATAAAAAATGCTTTAAAATACTCCGACTTACGGCTAAGGAGAAAATAGAACTTTGTTGATGAGATTTTCGTATCTTTGTGTTTCATAGCGACAAACAAATTTGCCATTGATTATTAATAATTTACCCTCATTCATGAGCATCCGTATAAAAAAAGAGAAATCTTATAGTTTTGAGGAATATTTAAAACTCGAAGCCTCTACAAATCAACGTTCTGATTTTTTTCGGAGAGATTTATAACTTAGCCGGTAGAACAATAAGACATAACTTAATTTGTTTAGCACTCAGTAATATACTGTTTGATAAGTTGAATGAAAAAAATGTTATGTGTTGAGTAATGACGTAAAATTGGAAATTGAGGAAAAGCAGTTCTATGTTTATCCTGATGTACTTGTAAGTTGCGATAAATCTGATTTGGCGGATAATACGGAAACAATTATTAAAAAACCATTGATAATAGTTGAGGTATTGTCTGATAGTACCGAACTTTATGACCGCAATATAAAAAAGAATTATTATCTGAAAATGCCTTCTCAAAAGTATTATCTTTTTATTTCACAAAAGGAAGTAAAAATTGAGCTTTATGAAAAATTCGATGACCGAATAGAATATTGCTCTTACGATGAGCTTAATCAGGAGATACACTTTCGGCAATTAGAATTTAGCATTAAACTTACAGACATATATACTCCACAGATTTTAAATTTGAATCAATGAACGCTCCCAAAGCGTGCATAGCACCTAGATCGTTTTTTGAAGGATAGAATAATTCATAAATCCAGTTCTTTCGGATTTTTTTTTATTATTTTTGTGTTGTTTTTGCAATCATAACGTGCCGGTATCGCATTTTGTATGCTTGCTTTTGTCCATTTCAGAACATCAGTAAGTTATCAAAAAGTATTTACAAATTTTTGAAGTGGGTTAATAGCAACTTGACATATTTATTTGTATATTATTATTTTGGAAACAAACTGTTTTTTAGCGAGAAATAGAATTAACAATTAATAATTTACCATTGCTTATAATATTTTTTATCTTAAGCAAATTAATGATTTATAATGAATAAAAAAGTAATCATTTTGTCGATCATCTTATTGGGTTTAGTCGCCATTTGGGGTATTTATCGCATTCGTAGTAATAATGAAGTTAGTTCGCCGGCTTTGGATGCCATACCACCGGATGCTTTTTTTATTCTGCGCTCCGATAATTTATTGTCAATTACCGAAAATATCTTGAAGGAAAATAAAGTATGGCTCAATCTTTCGATAATTCCGCAAATGCAAGAGTTGAACGATGAATTGGCTAAATTTGATTCCATTGTCCGTAATTATTCTGAATTTGAAGACTTAATCGAATCACGGCAAATTGTTCTTTCCGGACACATGCTTTCCAAAGTGAAGGCTAGTCTTCTGCTTTCGGTTGGCTTAAAAAATCGCTCTGAAAGAAAGGAGATGGAAGCCAGGATAAAGGAACTTAGCGGCAAAAATACCTATATTCAGGAACGAAACTACGACCGAGCCACTATTTACGATGTTCGTAATAAAATACAACCAAATGAAACCATCAGTTTTGCTTTTCATAAAGGAATTTTTCTACTTAGCAAATCCCCTATTTTAGTAGAAAAAGCCGTTAGGCAGCTTAATCTGAACGAAGGACTGACACAAAATCCAGCTTTTAAGCATACCTTGGAAATTGCCGGAAAAAATGTGAAAGGAAATTTGTTTATCCGCTTGTCTGAATTTCCACAATTTCTATCGGCTTTTGCTCCTTTGGCCGAGAGAAAATTAGAAAATATGAATCGTTTTGGGGGCTGGACTGAACTTGATTTGAGCGCTTTGCACGATAAAGACTGGTTACTTAGCGGATTTACTCAGGCAGCCGATTCTTCCGCTCATTTATTGGCTATCTTAAAAAAACAATCGCCAGTAAGACCGGCACTCATTAAAATTTTACCCAAGAATACCGCATTTTTTGAGTTCCTTGGCATTAGCGATATTTACCAGTTCCGGCGCGATTATAATCGTTACCTGCGTAAAATAGATAAGTTTGAGTTGTACAAACATGAAGCTAAAAACATCAAAAAGAACTATAAACTGGATTTGGAATTAGATTTTGAAATTAATCTCGAAGACCAGCTTCTTGTGGCCTATACGGCTACAAATAATAAAATCGGCCATCAAAATAAATTTTTCGCTGCTAAGATTCGTAACCGCAAAGCCATGTCTGAGCTTTTAAACCGTCTGGCAATCACTTCTGCCGAAATAGATAGTGTAAATCCAAAGCAATATATTATACGCTACAAAATTAATGAGAATACTACTTATCGTATTTGGCACTTTCCGGTGAAAGATGTGATTAAGAAAATGTATCATTTGTTTCTACCTTCGGTAAATACTTCCTACTGCACTATTTTGGATGATTATCTGATTATGGGAAATTCACCCGAAAGTCTGAAAGAGTTCATTAATGCTTATATGCAGAATCGTACTTTTGAAACCAATCCGGAATTTAAAAATTTTATCGAAAGCTTGTCTTCTCGCTCAAATTTACTTATTTATAACGAGATAAAAGGAAGTTTAAACTATTGGAAAAGATATTTCTCAAATACTATGGTCAAAATTAGTAATCGCTACCGTTTGCAGTTAGACCGTTATCAAGCTTTTGCTCTACAAATAAGCAACAGTAGTGATATATTGCTGACTAATGTATTTCTTAAGCTAAATCCACAAGGAAGCATTAAGCCTAACGTGGTGTGGGCTACACATCTAGATGCAATGCCCAGTCTTAAACCACAGATAGTTACCAACCACTATACGCACAACCACGAAGTGCTTATTCAGGATGCTCATAATAAAATTTACCTTATCAACCAATATGGTAAAATATTATGGACAAAAAAACTCTCAGAACCTATCTTGGGGCAGGTTGTTCAGGTTGATTACTTCAAAAATGGCAAATTGCAGTATCTGTTTAACACCGAAAATTATATGCATCTGATAGACCGGCTGGGAAACTATGTCGAGAGCTATCCCCTGAAATTTAAAGCTCCCGCAACAAACGGAATCTCTGTTTTCGACTATAATAAGAACAAAGATTATCGAATATTTGTGGCGGCCAAGAATCATCAAATATATGCTTATAATATTAAAGGCGAAATTATTAGAGGCTGGGAATTTAACTTAACCGATAATATTGTCCATCGACCGATACAGCATTTCCTTGATAAAGGAAAAGATTATATCGTTTTCTCTGATGATTTGAAAACCTATATCACCGATCGTATGGGAAAGATACGGGTCAAACCCAAAGCCAACTTTCCGGTTTCATTACATAATATTTTTTATCTCGACCCTGCAACCCAAACGCATGCCAGCAGGTTATTAACAACAAGTGTTAGTGGTACTATAATGTTTATTTATTTGAACAATGGCAAAGTAACAAAATTAGATATGGATAATTTTTCGCCCTCCCATTATTTCGATTTTATAGATGTTACCGGTGATGGAATCAAAAATTTTGTTTATGCTGATGAAAATAAACTAAATGTATATGCCTTGAATCTGAAGGCTTTATATTCTGTGAAACTGGACAGTAAAATAGCTTTTCCACCACACTTATATGCCTTTTCTAAAAACGATAGACGAATTGGTTTAACCGATAAAGAGGCCAATAAAATATATTTAGTATGGGGGAAAAATGGAAAAATCGTTAAAGGATTTCCGCAAGAAGGAAATACAGAGTTTAGTATTACTAAATTCAATCCTAAACAACGAAAATTTAATTTAATCGTAGGAAGTAAGAATAATTTTTTGTATAATTACTTTTTAAATAATTAATTGTTTTGAGCTACGCAACATTATGTACAATTTAATCATCTAAAAAATAAAAATAAAAATAAGCGCAAAATGAAAAAGAATGTTCTAATACTTGCTCTCCTAACGGGGATAAGCATGATATTCACAAGTTGCTATAAAGACTGGCAGCAGTTTGTGAACGAAGATGTAAATAAAATTACAGTGGATAGCATTAATCTGCAACCCGGTGCGGCCATTCATGTTGGTTCAGCAACTTTTAAAATCAGTGATTTGGTGAAGGAGAAACCCGATACACTTGAATTTGTGGGTTCAGATAGTTTAATGACCTTCAGGTTGCAAATTGATACCCTATATAATATGGCGGTGGCCGATGTTTATACTATGCCGACAATGGATCCTATCAGTGGGATGAAGTTTGATATGGGTGATATGACCATGAGTCCGATAAGTGCCTCCAAAGATATAAAACTTAAACAACTAATTGATAATATTAATCCGGCATTTTATCCTGGTACGGGTAACGTATTTTTCCCTCCTATTAGTAATGTGCCTGCCGGTGATTATGCTTATAATAGCTTTGGAAATTTTAAGAAAGTTACCTTTAAAAGCGGCCAATTTACTGTTACGATGGTAAATAATACACCTTTAACTGTTACCGTTGTGCTCGGACTTAGAAATAGTGATAGTACTTACTTTGGTAATGATATTACATTCTCTAGTGTGCCTCCAAATTCTACTGTAAGCCAAACTGTTGATGCGGCAAATCAGCGTATGACAAATCAGGTAACAGCCCAACTTAAAAGTTTTACGACTACCGGAGGCAACGTTGTGCTGAATGGAAACGAGAGTTTTTCTTTTAATGTAAGCACCTCCAAGCCTTTGGTCATACAATCGGCTATTGCTAAAATACCCTACACCGAATTCATGAGCGATACCGTAGTGGATATTACTCCTGCGGATAACCCTACGATGGATATTAAGACGCTTAAACTTACATCCGGCAGTATTAACTTTAAGTTGAATGGTTCTTTCCCAGCACCTATACAATTAGATATTACTATGCCTTATACTAAAGATGCCTCAGGTAATCCACTTTCTCAAACTCTTTTGTTAAGTGGCTCAGGAACAGGAAAATTAGATCTTAGTGGAACAACTACTGATTTAACTCAGGGAGGAACGACCAAAAATTCCTTTTCTATTAAGTATAAGGCTTTTACTTCTGATACCTCAAACTTTTATACTTTTACGCCACCTGCAAATTTTAGTCTGGATGCCAGTTTTGATAACTTCAATTTTGATTATGTCGAAGGAAGTCTTGGAAATATGGATAGTATTCAGATACCAAGCGATACCATGCAAACCGGTATCGGTGATGTTTTGGACAAAATATCAGGGAGTATCAAAATCACTAATCCGACTATCTCTGTAATTGTTGCTAATTCTTTTGGCTTTGGTATCCATTTAAACTTAAATGTTACCGGTAAAAATGGAACTGACTCGGTGGTAATGCCGGTTGTAAAAGACCTTAACGGAGCCACTAATCCTGGAGATAACGTATTAGATTCCTTGATTTTAAATAAAGATAATAGCAATATTGTTGATTTCATAGCCTTACCTCCACAAGACATTACCTTTGGTGGTGTGGTGAAACTTAGCAGTTCTAATTTATTTATTACTGCTGCAAGCAAGATTCTGGCGGGCTTACATATAAATGTTCCTTTTGAAATAAATCTGAATAATGTAGCCTATATAGATACCATGAATTTAGATTCTACTTCGATACCGAAAGAAATAAAAGAAGCTGCCTTAATTTTGCAATCTACCAATGGTTTCCCCTTATCTGTCGGTCTTTCTGTTGAATTGTATGATTCTATTGCAAAGCAAACAATTGAAACTATTGAAGTGAAAAATACCGATGGAAATCCTCTTGTTTTTGCTGCAGCAAAAGTAGAGGCCGATGGTAGCCTTACTCCATCTACCAATAAAATTGTTTTAAGCTTAGGAAAAACAGATTTTGATAATTTACAAAAAGCAAATAAATTAATTTTGCATCTATTTCTGAATACCGATGATGCTACCAGCGGAAAAGGAGTTCCTTTTAATGCAAACTCTAAACTGACAGTAGATGTCGCTGTTGCGGCACAAGCAGATTTAACCGTAGGTAAATAACATTTAAAAATATAAAAATGAAAAAACATATAAAATATAGTCTGTTTGTTCTGTTTTTAATACTGATAACGGGGCAGCTAAATGCACAAAATAATACCTTATTTTTTATGTCTGAGATTCCGCAATCTATTCAGGATAATCCGGCTATGCGTCCGTCTTGCCGAATCTTCGTTAATTTATTTGATGTGCAAGCAAATGTAGGTGAGAATGCCCTTAATTTTAATGATGTTTTTACCCGAAGGGCTAACGACAGTTTATATCTGGATATTGATAAACTTTATAAAGCACTTCCAAAACAGTTAGATTTTAATGCATATGCTAAAGCACAGGTTCTTAGCTTTGGATTTAAAGTCGGTAAAATCTATTGGTCTTTTTTTACTTCTGTAGATACTCGAACCAGTTTTACTTTTCCCCGTACTTTTTTCGATTTGAAAAATGGAAACTGGGACATGCAAAATATGAAACCTATTGATATAGATTTTTCCGGTACAGAGATTAATTCTTCGGTTTATGTTGATACACGTATTGCGGCTTCTTATGAATTCACTAGTAACATCCATTTTGGTGTAGCCTTACATTTATTTAATGGTCTGGCTATTTTAGATACTTATAAATCAAATCTTAAGATTATTACAGATCCGAATACCTATGATTTATCCTACGAGACGGATATGGAAATAAGAACCAATGTACCTATCAATGTGAGCTATGATTCTGATAATAAGGTCTCAGGAATAGATCTCGACTCTACCGAACTGAATAAAATCAAAAATTCACCAACCAGTTTAATTTTCAGAAATCCTGGTTTTGGAATAGATTTGGGAGCTACATATAAACTTACCGACCAGCTGGAATTTGGTGCTGCTCTTAATAACTTAGGCTATATTAAATGGAATAATGGTTCATCGGCTAAGGCCAAAGGAAGTTATAATTTCTCTGGTATAGATTTTTCAGAATATATCACCAACGACTCGTCCTCTTTCGACAGCTTAAACACCCAACTTTTAGACTCTATACAGGGAAGTTTGAACTATAATGTAAATTCTGTCGTATCCTTTAAAAAGG
>CAYQXT010000073.1:0-12358 GCA_964421365.1 uncultured Bacteroidaceae bacterium | reverse complement strand
CCACCGGGAAGTTACTTTCGGCAAGAGCGATACGCTAACAATCTCTGATTTTAGTATTCAGCCTCAAAGTTTTAAAATTCTCTCTGCCCTACCCGATTCTTGTGTGGAATTGCGTTGGGCAAAAGCGCAGATAATCAAGCATTGCCCCATAAATACGGTAAAATTTCAGTACCTGAGCTATCCATGGAAGCTGAATTATCACTTGGGAATTACAGACAGTATGCCGCTGAAACCTCAATCTTTTAGCGTCTTATCTGATAAATACGCACAACATAAGCAGAAGAAGGATAAACAAGCTTCGGAACTAAAAATAACCCATCAGGACGGCGAATTTATGCGCGGAATTACCGTAGGAAGCAATAAAGAAATGTCACTGAACTCTAACTTAGATTTATCCTTTGAGGCCGAAATTCAGCATAATACCAAACTTAAGGCAATCATTAGGGATAAGCAAATCCCTATTCAGCCCGATGGCGTAACGGCCAATCTCGAAGAATTGAACCAAATTTATTTTGAGATGCTCAATCCCAGAGTCTCTTTTCAGGCCGGTGATTATATTCTCGAAAATAAAAACCCTCTTTTTGCCTACCAAACCAAAATAAAGGGAATAGGAATTAAAACGAAAGGGCATCTCCTGCAACAGGAAACAAACCTATCCAAGCCCAAAGGAGAATTTAAACGGCAAACGTTGCTGGCAATAAATGGAAATCAAATTTACCGTCTCACCGGCAACAATGGTGAAACGCCCGTAATTATCCTTTATGGCAGCGAAAGGATATACCTGAATGGTAACTTATTAAAAGCCGGAGAGAAAGAAGACTACTTAATTGATTATAATACCGGAGAGATTCGTTTCACACTCAAAAATCAGATAAACAGCGATATGCGGATAGTGGCCGAATTTGAATATCAAAATACTGACAGCCGCATAAACCTCTTTCATCATTCGGAAATAAATTTTAATAAAAGTTCTCTAGCTTTAAATTATTCGGGCGAATGGCAAAACCGTCAGAATTTTATAAATAGTATAAAAGATAGTACTTTGCTTCGTTCTATTTATCAAAATAAACAAATAGGAAATGAAATTAATATACCCAATTATCAATTACAGACCTATCACAGTGCCGGCATATACTACCAAAGGCGCGATAGTTTAATCGGGATCGAAATATTTGATTCTATTTTTGTATTTTCAACAGATTCGACAAAACCGCTTTACAAAATTCAATTTAGCTATGTAGGCGCAGGAAAGGGAAATTATATTTTAGACGAAACAAACATAAATAATCCGATTTACAGATGGGTAAAGCCTGAAAAAAGCCGACAAAAAGGCGACTATTCGCCCCAGCATAAACTAAAGATTCCACAGGCACAGCATCGAATGAATATTTTGCTCCGGCAAAAACTAAATTCGCACCAATTGCTAAGCCTCAATTTTACCCAAAATATATTCCTGAGAAATAGATTTAGCGTACTGCCCGACTACCAGAAATCCTATATTGGAGAAATCAGCTTTACCGATAGCCTTCATAATCAAAGCGACACGGCTCGTCATCGTATCTTTAGAATGAGTGCATTACGACAATCAGACAGTTTTCATCCCATTCGGCCTGTTTTTGGCGTAGAATTTCTACGCAAATGGAATTTGCCGGATACTGCTCTGTTAGAAGCATTTAACAAGGTAGCTATTTATACGAAATGGGATAAAAAAAAACACTATAAACAAGTCGTTCAATTTTCCGCTTTTCAGAATAAACAATATAGCTTGTCCAAACTTAATTGGCTGACAAATGCAAGGATAAAGGCTTTTGAACTACAATCAGAAGGCGATTTCAGCCTGAATATACTATCTGCCGGGAATTATTTCCAACAAATAGGACAAATTTTATATCATTCTAAAGTAGGAATTTTCAGTCTTAATGCACAAGATGAACACCGAAAATTACAGACCGACAGCCTGAATTTTGACTATAATAATATAGGGATAGCTTGGCAAAACGACAGCACAAAAAACTGGCGGTGTAATAATGAGCTAAGTTACCATAACGAAAATTCGATTTATAAAAAACAATGGATGGCTTCAAAAATAAGCCTGCAAAATAAAAATGAATTAAACCAACTGGATTTTTTGATACAGTCGCAGTATTTTCTACAAAATCAAGATAGCAATAAGCAAAATTATCTGAATTTTCGTTTTACTGAGCTTTTTCACCTTCCGGCACAGTGGCTGCAAATAGCCCTAAATAAAAAAAGCGAGGCCATTCTCGAACCACTTTATCGCTTTCGTTATCAGAAAGTAGCTACCGGACAAGGTTATTATAAATGGATAGATTATAACAAAAATAATCTAAAAGAAGACGGAGAGTTTGAACCAGCCGATTTTTCGGCTGATGCGGAATATTTGCGTTTTCGGATACCAAGCAATCAAATGCAGCAAGTATTCGATAATCATCAAGAAATCGATATATTTTTTTCTGGTTCAGAGCTATTTAAAACCAAAAATGCACTTTCAAAATTGTTGTCCTTTATCAAAATCAATTTTAGAAATAACTGGCATACTAAAGACACCCAATTAGGCTATATCCATTTTTTTTATCCCGATAAAAAAAATAAAATCTATCAATTAAACAACAAAAGCTATAAATTCTCTTATTCGCTGCAAAAAATAGCATTCAACTATATTCAAACACAAAATACAAACCGGCAGGAACTCTCATATGGCTTTGAAGCCATACAATACCGGCAAAATAAATACAATTTGCACTATAAAGGACTTAAAAAACTTGGCATAGACATTAATTTCACAAAAGAGTACAAACAAAAGCAAAGCGAATTTGCACCGACCAAAAATTTTAATTATGATATTAACAGTATTGAAATAAATCCACAAATAAATATTAATAAGCAATTTAATATAAATTTATCCACTCGATATCAACAGTTTACTAACAATACAAAAATTATTTTTGCCCAAATTATTCGTTCAGAGCTACATTTAAGTTATCAAATGCCCAAAAAAAGTATAAATATAGTCCTCTCCTATTTGAATATTCAATACAAATCGCCAATGAATACAGCCCTTTCGTATGATATTATGCAAAGCCATGTAAACGGAAATAATATAGATGCCCTACTAAATTTTAATATTGCCTTAAACGATTTATTTTCACTTCGTTTTTCTTACCAAGGACGAATAACTGCAAAAACTTTGATTCATACAGGAAACATACAGATTGTGGCAAGTTTATAAAACAATATTCTGATTTATAGCACATAGCATTAAGTCCAAAGCCATATAGTACTAATAAAAAAATACCCTGCGAGAGGATATTAACCGCTTATTCATTTCATTATTTAATATTTAAGCTAATTAAAAGTACTATTTGTTAATAACAATTTACCCTTTCAAATGGTATTTTATCGTATTTTTATAAACTGAAACGTAGAGTGAAAATAATTTTTTAAATAGCGATATTGATGAACTTTGAGCAGATGACCCTAAACAAACAAACCGTAAAGAAAGTGAAAACCTATTCCTTTGAGGAGGCTTACAAAGAAAGCCTTACGTATTTTGATGGAGATGAATTAGCTGCCCGTGTGTGGGTGAATAAATATGCACTAAAGGATTCCTTTGGTAATATTTACGAAAAAAGTCCCAAAGAAATGCACATTCGCATAGCCAAAGAAATCGAGCGAATGGAGAGAAAATATCCCAATCCGATGAAATTTGATGAGATTTTCTCACTACTCGACCATTTTAAATATATTGTACCAGCCGGAAGCCCTATGAGTGGAATTGGCAATAAGCACCAAATTGTATCGCTCAGCAATTGCTTTGTTATTGGCCACGAAAATCCGGCTGACTCGTATGGCGGAATTTTACGCATGGACGAAGAGCAGGTACAACTCATGAAACGTCGCGGTGGCGTTGGGCACGATCTATCGCATATCCGCCCTAAAGGCAGCCCAGTGATGAATAGTGCCCTAAGTTCAACAGGAGTAGTCCCTTTCATGGAACGCTACTCCAATTCCACCCGTGAAGTAGCACAGGACGGACGACGAGGCGCATTGATGCTCTCTATTTCTATAAAACATCCGGATGCAGAAAATTTTATAGATGCAAAATTAGAAAGCGGCAAAATTACTGGTGCCAATATCTCAGTTAAAATCGATGATAAATTTATGAAAGCTGTTGCTAATGACGATATTTACATTCAGCAATATCCCATAGATTCAGATAATCCAACATTTACAAAAAAAGTAAAAGCCCGCCAACTGTGGGAGAAAATCTACCGTAACGCATGGAAATCAGCAGAGCCGGGGATTCTTTTTTGGGATACTGTTCTAAATGAGTCTGTTGCAGATTCTTATGCTCATTTAGGTTACCGCACCGTTTCAACCAATCCATGTGGTGAAATTCCGCTTTGTCCTTATGATAGCTGCCGTTTGCTTGCCATAAATTTATATTCCTATATAGAAAAACCGTTTACGTCCAAAGCCACCTTTAATTGGGATAAATTCCAAGGGCATGTACAAAAAGCTCAACGTTTTATGGACGATATTATCGACCTCGAATTAGAAAAAATAGACCGGATTTTAGAAAAAATAGACAAAGACCCCGAAGACCCCGACATTAAGCATGTAGAAAGAACTCTATGGCAGAAGATTAAGGATAAAGCAGAAAATGGTCGTCGTACTGGCGTTGGAATCACCGCCGAAGGCGATATGCTGGCGGCGCTGAATTTACGCTACGGCACACAAAAGGCCTCAGATTTTGCTACCGAAGTTCACAAAAACGTTGCCCTGAATTGCTATCGCTCTTCCGTTACAATGGCACAAGAGCGCGGAAAATTCCCAATTTATGATAGTAAATTAGAAAACAACAATCCATTTATTCTGCGGATAAAAAAAGCAGATCCTGATTTATATAAAGATATGACCCAATACGGTCGCGGGAATATTTCATTATTAACAATTGCCCCAACTGGAAGTACCAGTATTATGACACAGACTACATCCGGAATCGAACCCGTATTTATGCCTGTATATCGTCGGCGACGCAAGGTAAATCCAAACGACAAATCCACCACTGTAAGCTTTGTGGACGAAACCGGCGATGCCTGGGAAGAATACAATGTTTTCCATCCCCATTTTTTAACATGGATGAAGGTTGCAGGATTTGATACCAACTTGGTTAAACATTTTTCAGACGAAGAAATAAACGCACTAATTGAAAAATCGCCTTACTATAAAGCCACTTCTAATGATGTGGACTGGCTCGAGAAAGTGCGCATGCAAGGCACTGTACAACAATGGATTGACCATAGCATTAGTGTTACCATTAATCTGCCCAAAGACGTAAAACCCGAACTGGTAGGCGAACTTTATCAGGAAGCCTGGCGCAGTGGTTGCAAGGGCGCTACTGTTTATCGAGATGGCTCGCGTGATGGCGTGCTTCTCAGTAAAAAGAAAGAGCCTAAAAAAGACGAAATACAGACTACTCACTCCCCCAAACGTCCCAAAGAGCTGGAATGCAATATTGTACGTTTCAAAAATGACGAGGAAAGTTGGATTGCCTTCGTGGGCGTGCTCAATGGTCGCCCCTATGAAATATTTACGGGTTTGGACGAATCCGAAGCGCTACCCATTTCAAAATCAGTAAAAAAAGGAGTAATCATAAAAAACAGGGAAGAAAGCGGCAAATCGCGCTACGACCTGCGTTATACCAACAAATATGGCTACAATGTAATTGTCGAAGGTTTATCTTATAAATTCAGCCCCGAATTCTGGAATTATGCCAAACTGATTTCTGGTATTTTGCGCCACGGAATGCCCATAGAACACGTTCTGCATCTGATAGAAGGCCTGCACCTCAACGATGCCACAATCAACACATGGAAAAATGGTGTTGAGCGAGCACTGAAACCCTATATCAGCAATGGCACAAAGGCCGTAGGTGGCGAAACCTGCTCAGCCTGTGGTTCAAGCAATCTTATTTATCAAGAAGGCTGCCTTAGCTGTCAGGATTGCGGCAACTCTAAATGTGGATGAAAATTAATGATTAATTGGGATTTGTAAACCGGCATTAATAATTAATAAAGGGGTGCGCTACAGCTTCAATTCCTGTTGCATCACACTAATATAAAGGCCTTTGCTCTGTTAATCGAAGAAAATATATCTGTTGGGTTTCAAGACAGCCTAAGTTCTTCTGTTAGTCGAAGTTTTCACCAACAGATATATTTAGACAATTTGCTGAATATTTATTTGTTCAATATGTTTTTTTTGAAAAAGTAATCGAAAATAGTAAAAAAGAATATTATAAAGCCTTAATGGAAGGGCAAAAAAATAGATATACAGAAAAAGAAAAAATTGATAATTGGGTATTGTATTTTTTAGATAGTTTGTCAATATTAATTCAGCGATTAGAAAAAAAATATGAAATATATAAAAATACAAAGGTTTATCTAAATGAAAGACAAAAATTTATAAAAGAATTAATAATCAAACATCAACCAATAAAAATTGGCGATTTAATGCAATATTTAACTGAATTTTCAAGAAATACAGTTAAAAAAGATTTAACATATATGAAAGACGAAAACTTAATATAAACAATCGAAAAAAATAAAGGCACATACGCATAAGCAATGCGACTATAAACACATGAAAAAAACGGCGAAGTGTAGATGCAAAAACTCTATATCACCAATGGCACAAAGACCGTAAGTGGCAAGACTTGTGCAGCATATGGTTTCACTAATCATATTTATCTGGAAGACTTACCTTAGCAGTCGGGATTGCGGAAACTCCACGTGTGACTAATAAATAAGCTAAATTCATACGATGCCCCCCAGGTCATCGTATGAATAGGGCAATAAGCTTCCTGTGTTTAAAAATCCAGGATTTCTCTGTCTCTAAAGCCCATTAGATATAATATAGCATCTAAACCAATAGTGGTAATGGATTGCTGCGCATTTTCGCGTACCTTGGGCTTGGCGTGAAAGGCAATCCCCAAACCGGCCACATTAATCATAGGCAAATCGTTGGCTCCATCACCAACCGCCACAACCTGTTGCAAATGAATATCCTCCTTAAAAGCAATTTTTTTCAACCATTCGGCCTTCATATCTCCATTTACTATATCGCCCAAATGCTTACCGGTAAGTTTACCCTCTTTAATCTCTAAATCATTAGCAAAAACATAATCTATGCCCAATTTATGCTGTAAATATTTACCAAAATAAGTAAACCCACCCGATAATATAGCAGTCTTAAAGCCATACTTATGCAAGGTTTTAAATAAAATCTCTGCGCCTTCAGTAATCGGCAAATTTTCAGCAATTTCTTGCATTACGCTTTCGCTTAACCCTTTAAGAAGAATGACCCGCTTAATAAAACTCTCGTCAAAGTCAATTTCACCGCGCATGGCCTGCTCCGTAATTTCGTGCACTTGATCACCTACGCCATGCCTTTTGGCCAATTCCACAATCACTTCAGTCTGGATAAGCGTACTGTCCATATCAAAACAAACCAAACGGCGGTTGCGGCGAAAAATATTATCTTCCTGAATAGCGATATCTGTACCTGTTTCTCTCGAAATATGAAGAAGCTCGCTACGCAATTCTTGCTCATTTTCCGGTTCACCGCGCACCGAAAGTTCAATACCCGATTTTGTTTTCTTATATTTGTCTGCATATAAGGGAATTCGCCCACTAAGACGGGCAATTTTATCAATATTCAGCTTTTGATCGGAAACAGCCTTTGTTACCCGTGCCAATTGATTAGACTCTGCATTTCTGGATATTAAAGTGATTATATACCGTTTTTTGCCTTGCTGATTCACCCAATCCGAATATTCGGCTTCGCTTACCGGAGTAAATTTGGTGTGCACCCCCAATTTGTAGGCCTTAAAAAGTATATCTTTTATCACAGGGGATGATTCAATCTTTTCCGGTATCTCAAACAAAATTCCCAGCGAAAGCTGATTGTGAATTACGGCCTGACCAATATCCAGTATATTAACCTTATACTCGGACAAAATAGAGGTTAAAGAAGAACTTAATCCGGGCTTATCTTCGCCCGTAACGCTGAGTAGAATAATTTCTTTTGCTGCCATTTTTCATTACTTTGATAAAATATATAGACTATAAAAGTACACAATTCCCCTTATTTTAGCCACGATAGTCGGTTAAATTTTTCTAAATAAATCTTTTTTTGTAGGAAATTTAATAATTATGGACAACTCTATTGAATTACAAATTGGAATAAGTTAATCCACAAAGAATACTATTTCCCTATTCTATTTAATATCTATCTATGACTATTATATATCAACTATATAACTATTATTCACCCTATTCGCAAGTACACATATTAGAAATAAGGTTAGGTAATTTAATGCAGTTTGGCTTGTAGTCATGCGGCATTTTATCCTCAAAAATTAACAAATAATTAAATAAAAAAACTTGTATTATGAACATAAGTTCATTACATTTGCAATGTATTAAAAAAAGAATATTCAATGGCACGACCTCAAAATAATAGATTTGTAAGTAAACCACCGGTTTATAAGCAATTTAAACCGGCCGGAGTAGCCGCTCGTTTTTTAGAAAAAATAAGTTTAAGTTTAGATGAATATGAAGCACTCCGATTGTCTGATTACGAAGGGATGTCGCAACAAGAGGCTGCCGATGAAATGAACATTTCGCGCCCTACTTTTACACGGCTTATAGAAGGGGCACGAAAAAAAATGATCGAATTTATGCTAAGCGGGAAAATGCTTACTATCGAAGGAGGAAATATTCATTTCAGACAAAACATTATTAAATGTAATAATTGTGGACAGATGTTCGTAATTAATATTGAAAATTCAGTTGAAAGCTGTCCGTCTTGTAGCTCTACCGATTTAATTAATCTTGCTGGAGGCTTTGGGCACGGACAATGTTGTATTAACCATTTAAATAAAGGAGGATCAAATCATGCCGAAAATGGATGGAACAGGGCCCACGGGAAAAGGGGCAAAAACAGGTAGAGGTTTAGGAAATTGCACTGAAAACACAAATTCAAACGAGAACCTCAATGAAAATACTGGTCGCGGACGCGGACAAGGTGCCGGAAACGGCAGAGGAAACGGTAACGGATGTGGCAGAGGTCGCGGATTTGGAAGAGGCTTTGGACAAAGAAACAGCTAAAGCATCGGTAATTTAAAAGACCTTGAAGCAAGGAATTGCCTTGCTTCAAGCATCAATCACTGCATTAAGTTAATAGTCTTTAAGAAATTAATAGGTAAAAATGATCTAATTTCATGACGCTTCCAAGTGGCTATCGCTATATTGGAAAGTCTGCCGGAAAACTTTCCAACGTGGCATAGCCACTTAGAAACGTTTTAGTCAAGATTAACTTAATAGCGTTAATCAGCACGGTATAAAATATATAATTTAGAGAAAGATATGAACGGAAAAGAAAATGGATTAGGAGACGGGAAAGGTCTCGGGAAAGGTGGGCACCAAGGAAGAAATAAGGGAGGTTCTTTTGGATCGGACGGTTTTTGCGTGTGCACTAAATGTGGCACAAAGATAGAGCACGAACGCGGTGTGAAATGCACAACTGTAAAGTGCCCCCAATGCGGTCATACCATGATACGCGAAGAGTTACTCAATAAAAAAAATAATACGAACTAATATTCACTTTGCCAAAGTTGTCATTTTAAGTCATTTACCAAAGTTTAACGAACTATTAAAAATAGCGAAAAGAATTTTATTATTTCATTTTAAATCAAAGTATTACTAAATACACATAAAAATAGGATACCGCTTCGGTATAACGAACGATTATATCAAATGATAAACAAAAAAATAGCCATAGCAAGTGGAAAAGGCGGAACCGGAAAAACAACTTTATCAACCAATCTTGCTGCTTATTTATCAACAAAACGAAAAGTAGCCTTAGTAGATTTAGATGTCGAAGAGCCTAATTCCGGCCTGTTTATTTCAGGTAAGTTGATTTTTGAAGAAGAAAAATATTCTATGGTTCCCCATTGGGACATGAACGCCTGTACGCTTTGTGGCGAATGTCCGGCCAATTGCGCTTATAATGCAGTAGTACAAATGGGAGAAGTCATCTTGGTTTACCCCAACTTGTGCCACAGTTGCTTTGCCTGTTCAGAATTATGCCCGGTTAATGCTTTGCCAATGGTGAAAAATCCAATGGGACAGCTCAAACATTTTATGCAAGGCAATTTGCATTTTGTGGAAAGTAAGCTAAATATTGGTCAAGAAATGGCAGTACCACTTATATCCCAAACCATTAAATATGTAGAAGAAATTTTTGGTGATGATTCGATTAAAATATTCGATTCACCGCCCGGAACTTCTTGCCCAGTGATAGAAGTAGCCAAAAATGCCGATTATGTGATTCTAATTACCGAGCCTACACCTTTTGGACTCAACGATTTGAAACTCGCCGTAGAAACAATGCGCGAACTTAAGCAAGATTTTGGTGTAGTAATAAACCGGTATGGACTCGGAAACGATGAGGTAATAAGCTATTGCGAAAACGAAAAAATAGACATTATTGCCAAAATACCAAACAAACGCGAAATAGCAGAGCTTTATTCGCGCGGCGAATTACTATTTGAAAAGATACCGGAAGTAAAGCAGGAATTGGAAAAAATCGAAAAATTTATTCAATGAAACAAGCAATGCCTGAAATATTAATTAGGACACACACAGAATGATTAAAACAAACAACAGGTATCTAAGTGATTACCTAATTTAAACCGATGAAAGAAATAGTAGTTATATCTGGGAAAGGCGGGACTGGGAAAACCTCTATAACAGCGTCTTTTGCCCAATTAAGCGATAAAAATGTTGTCCTTACCGATTGTGATGTAGATGCAGCTGACATGCACATCATTCTCAAGCCCAAAGTCTTGAAAAAAGAAGATTTTTATAGTAGTTTAGAGGCAATTATTGACCAGGATGCTTGTATATCCTGCAATAAATGTATGGAAGTTTGCCGCTTTGATGCCGTTGGCGAGAAAAATGGAGTTTACGACATTATTCCGCTAAATTGCGAAGGCTGTGCCTATTGCGAAAAAGTCTGTCCGGTAAATGCCATTGAAATGAAACAGCGTCTGGATGGCGAATGGTATATTTCCGACACCCGCCTGCAAAAGCCTATGGTACATGCTAAATTAGGTATTGGCACCGAAAATTCAGGGAAATTGGTCGCCTTGGTTAAAAATGTGGCTCGCCAAATAGCCGAACAATACCAGAAAGACTATATTTTGGTGGATGGCTCGCCCGGAGTTGGATGTGCAGTTATTTCGTCCTTATCGGGTGCTTCGTATGTTGTATTAGTTACAGAATCAAGTGTTTCGGGAATACACGACCTAAAACGGGTCTATGAATTAATTGCCAGATTTGGCATTTCCTGCGGTCTGATAATCAATAAATATGATATTAATAAAGAAAAATATCAGGAATTAGTAGATTTTGCTCAAGAACAAAATATTGATTTATTGGTAGAATTACCTTATAATTTGGACTTTGTGAAAGCACAAACCATGGGATTAACCATTGTTGAATACGATGATGGAATTCTAAAACAAAAATTGGAACAAGCCTGGGAAAAAGTTTTGCAGAATTGTTAAGTAATAGTAAATTATTAATTCTGTTTGTCGATAAAGAATAATCTGTTCCCCAAATAAATATGTCAGAGTGTTTAATGTGAAAACACAGAATCAGTATAATGTCTGTTATACACATTTTTACATTATTTTGATCAAAATAAAATAATTAAAACAAAAAAAATGAAAATTGTATTTACGAGTAAAGGAAAAACATGGGACTCAGAGATAGACCCACGATTTGGTCGTACCGAATATTTTGCAGTGTACGAAGAAGAAAAAGACGAATTAACATTTGTCGAAAACAGCGATAGCACCAAAGATGCGCATGGAGCAGGCCCAAAAACGGCCGCTAAAATTGCCGAAATAAAACCGGATGTTTTGATTACAGGAAATGGCCCCGGCGGAAATGCAGAAACAGCGCTAAAAACCATTAATTTACAGGTATTTGTAGGCGCATCCAATAAAACAATCCGTCAGGCTTATGAAGCTTATAAAAATAATGAGCTGAAAAAAATAATTTGATTATCTTTGGAAAATAAAATTTTGAACAGCAAGGAGGAGGGCAATACAGCTTTAAATTTTAGACTTACATCTTCTCTTCTTCGCTTGGAAAATTTATACTTAATTTGATTCAAAATAACAAAATCCTTTTTGCTATTTTGATAGTGCTGAATGATTATTAATCCTAAAAAATATTTTTATGATAAGAATTGCTTTTGCAACCAC
>CAYQXT010000072.1:0-12367 GCA_964421365.1 uncultured Bacteroidaceae bacterium | reverse complement strand
ACGGTTTACAGCAGTATTGCACCAAGTGCCGGTACGTAGGGTGATAAAGGCGATTGTATCGCTGACCACAACCGGATCACAAGCCGTAATATGATTATACGTAGATATATACTGCGGATTAAGAGGCGAACTAATGTCATAAATAGACATACCCCTTTCACCGCCAATGAATAATTTATCGCCCGAAGGGAAAATAGTTTCTGAATTCCAATTTACATAGACGCTTCCGGCATTGGTAATACTATTATTTGAGAGATCAAAAATTGTTAACGAGTTTTGATTTACAGCATACATCGTATTATCTTTCACGGTAAAACGTGCCATGGAACCACCTATTCCAACAGTATTTCCTGTTCCATTGTAATTATCAGATGTTACCCCTTTTTCAGCATAATTGAGATAAACAGGAGAAACGTTATAATTTTGTACTTCTTCGGTAATTTCTTTGATTTCCCAACCGATAACAACCCCTTTTGTTTGGTCGATGGGAGCAACTGGATATTTATTATCGTAGGCCGGTAGTGTATAAGGAAATATATCATCCTTGCGAGAGCGAAGAGTCATAGCTGTTTTGTTGCTAATATCTATATCAAGTAAATCAGTATAACTATCGACCAGCAATCGGTTATTTTGTACCGCCATATCCACATTTCCGGGTATGGCCATAAATGCCACATTCTTCGGAGCAGAGGGTTGGCTAATATCAAAGATATGTATTCCTTTAAGATACTCGTTTACATATAAATAATCATCTTTGAGATAAATTTTTGTTGGTTTCAGTAAATTGCTTGCCGATTCCTGCTTTACGGCACTTCGGAATTCATCATAACTCATATAAACGGGCACATTGGCCAAATAAGTCTGTAAAACTTTGTCTTTACACGACCACTGCATTAAGCTGAGGCTCGTAAGCAAAAAAATTAAATAAAATTTAGTTTTCATTGTCTTTGATTTTTTTAAATTATATAAAAATATTTAGGGGTCAAATTATTACATATTTTATTGAATTTCAATATAATAAAATTTTTGTTTTTCACTTTTTATTCTTAACTATTCACTCTTCACTGAATTGTCACATACAAGCTTTTACTATCGTATGGTGTATATAAATAATTTTTAGTTTAATCATTTTAAAACAAATACAAATGAAAACTTTACATCTGTTTTTAACTCTTACGTTATTTTTTGTTGTAATATTACAAGTAAAGGCACAAAAAAAAGAAAATGCCGAAATTTTAATGAAAAATGGAGATATTTTACGGGGCGAAATAGAGTATGTCAGTAATCCTGACCAAGTGAGGCTCAATACTTCCTGCGGGAATAGCTATTTATTGGAGCGAAGTAAGATTTCGGAAATAAAAAAATTGGAGAAACAAGAAATTCAGAGAGACAAATTTTACGGAAACGCACAACTAGGACTAAATTTTAGTTTTAGTCAGGATGTTCCGGGTGGAAATTTTAATTTATCGGGAGGCTACAGACTTACCGACCATTTAGGTATAGGTTTAACCGCAGGAATAATGGCCCTTGCCGATGCCTCTTACCCTTTGGGCGCAGAAATCTTTTATGAATTTTCACCCAGAAAACTCTCTAAAATGTCTCATTTTATTCGTATTCAAACGGGTATCCCTCTCTACAACAAAAAAATAAGCTCTTCGGATATTGTATATTATGACTATATTTATCCACCCTATTCCAATCAAGAGAAAACAATCAAATCGCAAAAAACATTTTTCATACATCCCGAAGTAGGCGTAAAATTTAATGGCCTCTCCAACGAAAGTTTTTACCTAAGTGTTGGCTACCTATTTCAGAAAAGAAAAATTACTTATGAACGAACGCCAAATAATTATATCACCAACAAAAGTTCTTATTTTAACCGAATGACCCTTAATTTGGGATATTTCTTTTAGAAAAAAAACTGAAAACATTTATTCTTAATTCTCGTTTAAGTAAAAAGCCTCCAATAAAAAGAAAAGCTATTTTAAGTTAGGCTAAATTATAAGTTGTGAGACTTTAACAAAATAAATCTATGTTTACTGATATGTTTATGTAGTTTTCTTAAAAAATAAATATGAAAATCAGGTTTTCAATTATCCCAAATTATCAATCCAAACAAAAAAATGAGAATAAAAATAATTGTATTTATACTGATATTGCCCTTAATTGTCTCAAAAGTTACAGCACAACTCTGGACTTTAGGCACCGTTTATACAATTCCTCAGCGAAAAGTAGAAACAGGCATTTTTAGTCCATTTCGGTATGGGATTACCCGCACTCTCGAGATTCAGACTTTTTGGGAAGCAAATTATAAAATTCCTAATTTTACGCTAAAAAAATACTGGGGTAAAATTTTTTGGGATATACACCTTGCAAGTAAACATGGCATCTACTACCCTACACCAATGATTCGCCATCCTGTATTTACTGGCACATTTTCGCTACCCGATAGTTTTAGGCAGGCAGCTCCCATTATTGCTTACCGCAATGAATTATTATTAAGCAAATTTCTGATAAAAAAAACATCCTGTACAGCAGCCAATAATTTACTAATATTGAAATTGGGTATAGCAGCAGTTTGGGTATTAGGCGATACGGCCTTAGTTCCTAAGTACACAAAACATTTGCTCTATACCCGAACGAGCATTTTCAAAAAACATCCTTTATGGTACATCGGGCTTGATTTGGTGGGGCATTTGGGTGAGAAATTAGATTATTACACGGATATAGAATTTCAATCTGTTGATTGGAAAACAGACTATTGGGGAATTGAACATAAATTTGGAATAATTTATCCTTTGTCTGAAAAATTACGATTTACAGTAGGTTATAAATTAGCAAGCGGTAATTATCCCGCTACAAGTTTGATTTTTTTTAGCCCTACTCTGGATTTAATTTTTAACTTTGAGGCAGTCCGGCATCCTCAAAAAGGACTGTTCCGGCATAAAATGTTTTAAATAATGGTGAATTGTAAATACTGTTTGTCGCTAAAAAATGGTTCATTCTCATTTTTGTTTGCAATTTTAGCTACGCTATGTACTGAATATTTTTCACAAAAACTCGTTAAATAAGAGCGTAAATCAATAAAAAGTCCAGTATAAAAAAGTAAATTTACATCGAAACCGGTCGGACGGCTTCATTAATCAAGTGTAAATGAGCTATCTATTTTTACAGTTTTAATAAATTTATTCGTTCGACCGGTTTTTAGACCGAACTCAATAAAGTATTTTCACAAAACAAGAATTTCTGTAATTTATTGAGAATTATTTTATTTGCGCATCAGCGGCTAAAAAATTGACTGTAAACAGAAAACAAACTATGGCAGGTATTTATATACACATTCCCTACTGCAAGACAAAATGCAATTACTGTGACTTTTACAGTATAGTAAATAAACAAAACGAAAACGAATTTATTGCAGCTCTACTAAAAGAAATAAACCTTCAAAAAGATTTTTTCAGAGCCAATACGCCAATAGAAACTATATATTTTGGAGGCGGAACCCCCTCTTTTATCAAGTCCAAAAATTTAATTAGAATTCTGCACCGGATTTACGAAACCTTTGCCGTATCAGATACAGCCGAAATCACTATGGAAGCGAATCCCGATGATTTGGATAGTAAAAAACTGCGTTTTTACCAGCATTCCGGGTTTAACCGCCTAAGTATAGGCGTACAAAGTATTCTACCTGAACAATTGCAATTTATGCAGCGCCGTCACACCGTAAAACAATCCATTGATGCAGTAAGCAATGCCCGAAAAGCCGGATTCGAGAATATAAGTGTCGATTTGATTTACGGCTTACCCAAAATGTCGATCCAAGAATGGGAAAATTCTTTAGATGAAGTTTTTAAATGGTCGATTCAGCATATTTCGGCTTATCATTTAACGGTAGAAGAAGGCACGCCTTTGCACAAAAAACTATTAAAAGGCGAAATTAAAGAAATCAAAGATGATTTATCATTTCGCCAGTTTGAAAGTTTGATGGATAAAACGGCCGAAGCGGGATTTGAGCAGTACGAAATATCCAATTTCACTCAAAAAGGGCTTTATTCCCGCCACAATACCTCCTACTGGCAAAATGAGCCCTACCTCGGATTAGGCCCTGCGGCACATTCGTACGATCTACAAAGCAGATACTGGAACTTTCGGCAGCTCAAAAATTATATTGACAAATTGAATCATGGGGAATTAGCTCAAGATTGCGAGCATTTAAGCATATTAGACCATTTTAACGAGCAAATTCTCACTTCGCTCCGAACCGTCAAAGGAATTAGCACAGAAAGCTTATTTTCACTTCCTGAGCACAAAAAAGAGCTGCAAGCGGTGCTACGAAATCATTTAGCGAAACAAAATTTGGAACAAAAGGGCGATTACATAAAACTCAGTCGCAAAGGAATTCATATAGCTGACCTAATAATGAGCGATTTAATGATTGTGGAAAAATAAGTAAAAAAATAAATTGATTAAATTTGAGGAAGGAATATTCTTTTTAGTAGAAAACAAAATTAGCCATTCAAAATTAATAATTAACTATTATAAAAGTGGGCGTTACTGGATTCGAACCAGTGACTTCTACCCTGTCAAGGTAACACTCTAAACCAACTGAGTTAAACGCCCTTAAAAAAGAAAAAAACTACAATTAAGTAGTTTTTTGGTCGGGGTGGTGAGATTTGAACTCACGACCTCTACGTTCCGAACGTAGCGCGCTAACCGGGCTGCGCTACACCCCGTGCTTTAAAAGCGTGACAAAGGTAAAAACTAATCCTGAATTATAAAAATTTTCCGCGGTAAATATCAAAGGTTAGAGACTATTTAGTTCCCAAAAGAAAACTGTCAATTATGTTATATTCCAAGAATTAGTACTGTTTCAGTCTGTTGAATTATTATTAGAAAAAGGATTTAAGTATTTGCATATTTTGAGTTAAATTACTGAGCCCGGTATAAAAAGATAAATTTGCATCAAAATCAGTCGGACGACTTCATTAATCAATTGTAATTGAGCTGTCTATTTTCACAGTTTTAATAAATCTATCCGTCCGACCGGTTTTTAGACCAAACTCACTACTATCTTTGAGTAGATGTCTTGAGATTCGTAAAAAATGCAGCTATAAGAAAAAAATTTAAACAACAATATTCAATTGATACCCTAAAATAAAAGACACAAAAATCCTACTAAAATCCAGAGCCCCTTTCAGTAAAATACTTTTAACATTGAAAGAGATTTAGAGTAACATTAAATATAATAAACAGATATTCTGAATATTAGGAAACGGATACCTCTTGGCTCGACTCATCGAGCCACAAAATAGAGAAATACATATATACCGCCGTCTCAATAATAAGAAATAGAAATCATCAAAATAGACGAAAATCTAATTTTCTCAAACCAAGAAATTTTGCCCAAATTTGAAATAATGACTAAATTTCTTTCGATTATATTCTTCTTTCCATTTAGCTGAATTGAAGTTTTTATACCATAAAGCTAAGACACTCAAGTATTTGTAGTTTTTTTTTTTTTATATAAGTAACAGTATATTTTTATACACACTTATTTTCAAGAAAAAAACAAAGATCTACAAGAAAATGCCAGACCGGCTTGATATAATTATTCCGTATTTGTATTTTACTCGGTTTTTTTAAATCTGTTTAGTTCTATTCTTGTTTATTCCTATTTCGATAAGGATAGGATTTGATGGTATTTCCATTTTACAAATTTCAAAATCTTCTGGAAACGCAAAAAATATAAACTTTTATAAAAATTAATTTTAACTTACTAATAAAAATGTTGATATGTATTTTATTAATTTTATTCTAAATAATTTTGTTGTCTTCTTTTCGCTTTCATTGCCTTTTAATTCCACCGATATAGCTCAAATTCAATCTGATAGTCTTATTCCGCCAACAACATTTGCTCAGGTAGTACGTCTGGCAGGAGAAACATTGGATATTGATTCTAAACTATTTTATTGGAAAAATGCCCAAAGTTTATGGCAGCCAAAAGACGGTAAAATTTGGAAAAACTCAGTAGAAAAACAACTTAGCTACTGGTATTTTAAAAAAGCCCAAAATTATCTCAACTCTTATACCTATGAGTTTGATATGCCCGAAACGCAACAAATTCTCAAATATCTGAATCTGTCTGCTCATTGTCAGAGCGATGATGCCTATCCTTACGATTGGATTTTTCACGTATATAACCGCAGCAAGCACTGGAAAGAGGCTCAAATTTGTTTTTTGAAAGAATACGAAAAAGCTGCTAAAATAAAAAGTAAATTTCCACGGACTTTTTTGGATATTTCGCTTATTCATGCGCAGATATTAATGCATTTTGAACAAACAGAACAGGCTCTGAATGTTTTAAACAGCAGTCTCGATTGCAGTTTAAAATATTCCGGCGACAAAAATTTTACAACTTTGCTAATCAAAAATTATACTTTATTATCTAATATTCATTTTAAAAATGCCGAATTAAAAAAGGCTTTGAATTATACCAACCAAGCTTTTGATTTACAACCTTCAACACAGGATTACGAATTGGCTCGTACAAAATTTTATAGTTTAATGATGCTTTGTATGCAAAATTTTGGCGAACAGAATTATCTAAAGGCTTTGGAATATCATAATTCTGCCGATAAAGTACTACAAATAAATGCAAAACTGAAAAAAAATATAGAATCCGGCGGAAATTGGGATTACTTAAAAAAGTTGATTGAAGAACGAAAAAAAATTGCTAATAATAAAGTAATTTACACCCACCACATATTGTCGGTATATCTAAACAAAACGCAAATAAATGAAGTTGATTATGCTTACACTGGAAAACAACTATCTGTAAATCAATCAATTTATTCACCAATGAAAAAATTTGCCCGCATTCAACAAAATTGTCTGAAACAAATAATGGAAGCAACAAGTAACGGCAATTTTTCTTTGCAATTTGATGAATATCAGTCGGATATACCTGTAAATAAGTTGGAATATTGGTATTTCGACCGCAAACCTATGCTTGCACCGGATTTGTACGATGTTATTTCAAAATTTTCGTCCGGTTTTTGGTATCAGAATACACGAAAATACGACAGCTTTTTTTTCTATTGGAATGCTAAGGGAATTACGGGCGATGCTTCCGGTGGTATTCTTTTAAATCCTTATGACACAACAGTTATACGCGGCCGAATTACTTTACCTATAAACGATTACCAAAATACGTGGAATAATATGCTACTTTACCACGAATTTTTTCATATTTTGGAATTTATTGCCGATATTCGTCCTACGCACGGATTTACACACAATAATCGTAAGGCTTTTCCGGCTTGGAAAGGCAATGGAGAAGCCAATTATTACGCATGGCAATTGAACACAACATTTGCTCAAATAGGTTGGGAAAACATAAATTTTATTAAAAATTCACCCGTTTTTAGTCAAAATACAGAGCTTGCCCCTCGCGACAGCGGTAGCTATATGTATCGCAATGGTCGCAGCCGTGCCGAACAACAAAAATTTATAGATTATGCCGATTTTCGCTTTTCGCAAAGTCGAAAATTACCACAACCCAAATCACTTAAAATTACTGCCGACAGCTTTTCGTTTGTTTTCTTTTCTGATGTACATTTAGACAAAGGCTTACATACATTTGCCAAAACATTTTACAAAAATATATCGCCAAGCGATAAATTTATTATTCATGGTGGCGATATTTCGAGTAATGCTTTACAAACCGATTTTTCTGAGTTTAAACAAATTGCAAATGCTACAAAACTACCTTTTTTCTCTGTTGCCGGAAATCACGATATTTGGCATAGCAACGATTGGACGACATATAAAAACTATTTCGGAACAAGTTCATACACATTTACGGCAAAAAATATACGCTTTATTGTTTTAGATGCCGGAACACCAACATTAGGCGAAAGACAACGTCAATGGCTTGAAAGTCAGTTAAAAAACAACAAAAAAAAGCATCTTATTGTAATACAGCATATTCCGTTCTTTTTTGGTGGCGAAAATAATACGGTAGCCTTTTTTATCAGCGAAAAAAAAGAACTTACTCAATTATTTGAAAAATACGGCGTAGAATATGTGCTTGCCGGACATACGCATTCTTATTATTACCAAGAACTTAATGGCCTTAAGTACGTAACTACCGATTGTTATCAGAAAAAAGGCGATACTTATTTACGATTTTACTACAAAAACGATAAATTATACTTTAAAAAATTAAAAGGAGTGAAATAAAATGGAAGCACAATTTAACATTAAGTACAAACTAAAAAAAACAGGTAATTTTTCCTATGAAATACAAGGACAAAATGTCTTAATGGCTAATATTCGTTTATTTTTACGCATATCTTCGGCAATACTTTTCCTTTTTGTCTGGGGTCTTATGCTGTACCTTTCGGCATTCTTGCCTATGAAAGGTTGGGAAAATACAGTTTTAAGTTCCAATTTAATTTATATAACCGGATTTTTCGGAATTATTTTGTTGTTGTTAATTGTTAGTCTGTTTTTTCTGGGCGTACAAAAGGCTAAAGCTATTTTTATCGACACACAAAATTATATTATTAAACTGCCGGTAATAGCTTTGGGCAATAAATATTCCGAAAAAAAAATTCCAAAGCAAGCAATTATTGCTATCGACAGTTACGAATACTGGCATTCAAATCAAGCTATCGACACCGAGCATCACGGTTCTAAAACAAGTAAAATATATCGCCTTATCGCAGTGCCAATAAACGGTAAGTCTAAAAATAAACGATTGACAAGTATTAATGAAAATACTGAAAATCTGCGAAAACAAATTTTTACTTCAAAAGATGAAGTACCTCTGCCTGCCGATGATGCAGTACTACTAAGTGAGTCACTCGATTCTAACGAAATTTTTTCCATTGCCTATAATTTATCGCAGCTGTTTAATTGGAACATTGTGAAAGATAAAGAGTTCCTACAAGCAGGTATCGACCAATATTTCCACATAGAATTGCAAGAAGAATGGAAAAAACAAGCAAAACCCAAAGGCGTTAAAATAAAATACGGCAACGGCAAAATGCAAATAAAATTTCCCTCTCTTTTATTCGGCAAATATGGAATAATAGTAGTATTGGGAGTTGGTATTATGGTTATATTTTTTGCATTTATAATAATGCTTATGGGCGATGTAAATTTTTGGTCGGCATTTTTCCCTATGCTTTTTGTTTATTTATTGCCTTTTACTATCAGCGGCAGGATATTTTTTAATCGGGAATATATACAGGAAAGCGGATTTTTATTAGGCTTTATTCCTATTTTTAGCAAGCGAAAAATCGAATGGAACGAAATAGGCAAAATAAGCATAGTTACTCAAAATAAAAAGAAAAAAATTATTTTTGAGTCGAAACAAAGTTTTGAAACACTGATAGAAACTGCTAAAAATGAAAAAATATTACAATATGTTATATCTGAAATAGACAGTTTTATAAAAAAATATTTTATAATTTAATCATGTTAAATTTATACATTCACAGTTGGTTTCGCCCTGAGTTTAAAGTAGGCAAATTAAAAGAAATGCCCCAATTTATAAGCGAAATTGTATATAAAATAGAGCAAGAAGAACCCGTAAACGGCAGAATTTTTCGACCAACACCCGATTTTAGCTATTTTCAAGCTATTGCCTTTCCTATTGGTGCGTTGGCATTATTTCTGTTTTTTCTGTGGGTTTCAGGAAGCTCAATTTTCAGTATGTCGAGTTTGCTTCTCTTTTTTATTTTTATTCCGTTTGCTTTGTATCTTTCTTTGTTTGAGAGATATTTTGCACCCAAATATGTAGAAAAACATCTCGACCAATTTTTTGTTTACATTGGCGAAGAGGGAATAATAAAAAAAAGTCGCAATGATGTTGCTTTTATTCCTTACGATAGCCTGAAATCTACGAGAGCTTTTGTTATCAACGGAAACGATGTTTCATTGAGTTTGGAAACAAAAAAAGGCAATTTGTTTAATCCTAATTTACTTACAATAAATGGTAAATACCTTATTTTTGATTTAGCCGATTACTCAACTTATGATATACGAAATATGGTTGACTTAATAAATCAATATATAAAAAGACAAAACCTAAGGTAATAACGTAAAGATATTATATGTCAGCAGATTATAAATACTAAGAAACTTGTAAGCTCGTTAAAGAAAAAAATAAAACGAAAGGGGGCATTTTCAAGTTTAATATCTCTGTTGGGCTTCATTAGAAAAAGTCAAGTAAAATGCGGAAAATACTTGACATATTTAAAGGATAGATTATCTTTGTAGTATGTACATTACAAAGAAAATAGAAAAAAAACTTAAAATGTTTTTTAAACCCAAGCAAACTGTTTTTGGTGAATTATTGCCAAAAGAAGAAGAAATCCTGAAACCGTATCTTTACAAGAATGGTTATCGAATAGCTTACATCACAGGGATTTATTTGTATAACAAACTCGGATTAACCACACAAATACCTCAAACTATAAAAATTGCAAGTCGGAATAAAGAAATCAAGGTTAATAAATCAAACTTAAAAATAAAACCTGCGAAAAGTTATGTAGATGTAACAAGTAAAAATTATCAATATCTCGAAATATTAGACGCAATCAAAGATTTTAAGAAAATACCTGACTTGGATACAGAAAAGGGAATTAAGATTTTATTAAATATCCTAAAAGAACTAAATCAGGAAGAGATTAAGAAGATTGCTAAATACAGTTTGGAATATCCACCGAGAACAAGGGCATTGCTTGGTGCTTTATTGGAGGAGATAGGAATTAAAGATGAAATAGATAATTTGCAAGAGAGCTTAAATCCACTGTCTGAATACCCTTTGGGAATTAATAAAGAGATTTTAAGCACCGCTGAAAACTGGAAAATAAGATAAAACTTCATACTAATAAAGGATTGTTTAAAGATGCTGTAATTGCAACTTCACAAAGGCAAGGTATTAAAGAGATTTTCGTAGAGAAAGATTATTGGGTAACATTGATTTTGAAAGCAGTATTTAAGAATAAAATAGGAAAAGAAACTGTTTTTATAAGGAGGTACTGCATTATCAAAATGTAATAGTCTGATAAAAAGATTCTCGGAAGATATCGACCTGGTTGTATTAAGAGATGAAGGAGAATCCGGCAATCAATTAAAAAAGAAACTTAAGACAATTTCGAGATGTGTAGAAGATATTATTCCTGAAATAGAGATTGAAGGAATTACCAATAAAAAAGGGATAATTAGAAAAACTGCCCATTCTTACGAGAAACAGTTTAGCGGTAAATTTGGACAAATTCGCAATTTTATTGTTATTGAATCAAGTTGGCTTGGGAATTATGAGCCCTATGAAACAGGTGTTCTTTCATCAATGAGTCCGGTATAAAAAGGTGAATTTGCATCGAAATCGGTCGGACGGCTTCATTAATCAATTGTAAGTAAGCTGTCCATTTTTACAATTTTAATAAATCTATCCGTCCGACCGGTTTTTAGACCAAACTCATAAATATTTATAATTTTCGGGAAAATCCTAAAAAATCAAGGAAAGAATAAATAAATTTTGACTCTATTTGATTTTTATCGGACAACAATGAAATGAATTATATATATATATATCCTATTTCTTAGCTATTATTTTCGCTCATTTCTTAGCTATAGCTTATAAATAAAGGGGAAGAGCAAATTTCGACAATGAACTTCCGATATAAAATCAAAATACACTCATTTGAAATACAATCTCGATACAAAATATCCATTAACAAATAAAAATCACTATAATTTTGTTTTTTTCAGCAATTTACCTAAATTTACAATTATATAAGGAATACCCATCTATTACATTTTTATAATCTTTTTTATATTAATGTTGATAATAAATAGCTTATAATGAAAATAAATCAGAAGATTATACAAAATACTTGAATACAGAGGCAAGAAAAGAAATGAAATAAATCAACGTAAATTTGCTAAAACAAATGAAAAATTTCATAAATAAAATTCAAAATATTGGAATTGACAAAAACGTATCAAATATTGACCCCGAAACAATACGTTTAATAAATGGAATAAGTTTTTTTACGCTAATAGCCTTATTTATCGGTGTTATTATTGATGTCTCTTCCCTTTATCCTTTTAATTTATCAGATACATTTTCATTTTTTAATTTATTTTTTGCTTCCCCCGAAATAAAAGAAATTCATACAAGTAAATGGATATTACTAATTCCGGCTATAGAAATATTTTTTTTAGTAATAGTAATATTCGTATTATTGCTTAATTACCTGAAGAAATATAAGTTAGCCATTTTTATTTTTTGTTTGGCTGCACCCATTTTCACAAGTGGTTTATACATAACGCAGGGTAGTATGGCACTTCC
>CAYQXT010000071.1:0-12521 GCA_964421365.1 uncultured Bacteroidaceae bacterium | reverse complement strand
AACCCGTTTCGCAGTGGCTCGATAAAGGCGCACAAAAACTTGGTTTTGAAATAATTCCTCTTCCCCGTGCCATACTATCTAAGCCATCCAACAACCGAAAATCGTGTGTTTATTCCAATTATTGCGGGAGCTACGGCTGTGCAACAGATGCAAAAGGAAGCTCACGCGCTGCTCTACTTAATAGTGCACTCGCTACCGGAAATTGCACTATTCTTCCAAACTCAAAAGTCTATTTTCTGGAAACTAACAAAAATAAAAAAATTATTAAAGCATGGTACTATGATGCTAAAAGAAATAAAAAAAGCATAGAAGCCAAAATATTTGTAATTGCTGCTCAGGCGATAGAAACAAGCCGTTTGCTTCTAATGAGTAAGAATAAAGATTTCCCAAATGGCTTGGCAAATAATTCGGGTCAAGTAGGTAAAAACATGATCTTTTCGGGCGGCGGTATTGGTAAAGGTCATTTTTATTTTAAAGATTTTAATGAAAAACAGGTTCAAGAATTAAAGACCAGAGGAGTATTTGTAAATCGCACTATGCAACAATGGTATGAATATAAAACACCTGAATCTGGCAAGCTGACCAAAGGAGGTATTGTAGATTTTCTTTGGGAACATGCCAATCCTATTTCAAAAGCAATAAAACAAAAGTGGGACAAAAAAGGAAATTTAATATATGGAGAGCTTCTAAAACAAAAACTACACTATTATTTTACACAGATGCGCAAACTTTCCTTTGAGATTTTCGTAGATTGGACTCCAACTGACGACTGTTTTGTGACTTTGGACGAGAAAATTAAAGACAAATGGGGTGATCCAGTAGCTAAAATCCGAATATCCAATCATCCCAAAGATATAGAAGCCGGTAAATTTATTGCACAAAAAGCAGAGAAACTTCTCAGGGAAATTGGCGCTAAAAATGTAAGTTCCAATATTAGCGGAGGTGCCCCACCAAACTTACAAGCAGGAGGATGTCGATTTGGAAATGATCCCAAAAGAGCTGTTTTAGACAAAAACTGTAAGGCGCACGAAGTAAAGAATCTATATGTTACAGATGGAAGTTTTATGCCCACAGGAGGGAGTGTTCCCCTAACATGGACAATTTATGCCAACTCCTTCAGGGTGGCAGATTACTTAAAAAGTCAATTCTAAAAATGTTTTGTAAAAATTATGAATTTGAGGATATTATATATGTTGGAAAACTTTAATTTTTGAAAAAATATAATACGCTTATTTATCATGATTTATAAGATATATTAAGATTTAAAAAATCTTAATATATCAATGTTTCTATCTTCTTCACAAATGAATAAGTTTTAACTATAAATAATTCGTAATTATTTTTTACTTTCGCAACATTCAAAAAGTATAAAATAACTAAAGATGAAAAATTTATTCTATATCCTCATAGGGATAGTTTTATTAAGCTCTTGCAACGAAAAAGAGTATAAACAAGCTGACAGTGGCTTAAAATACAAATTCTTTAAACAGAACAAAAAGGCCAAAGCCATGAAAGAAGGTGATATAGCTACCTTTAAAATGAAATACTACATTAATTCTACCGACTCATTGCTCCTTAATACCGATTCTATTCAAGGAGATTTTAAAATGAAAATGAAAAAAAATACTTATACCGGTGGTAGCTTTGAAGATGGAATACTAATAATGCACCTTGGCGATAGTATTGAATTTTTAGTTGATGCAAAAAATTTATTTGAAAAAACGATTAATCGACCTCTACCAAAATATATAAAAAAAGGTGAACTTATTCGTTTTGATGTAAAATTAGAAAACATACAGACTCAGGAAGAAATTCAAGCCGAGCAAAAAACAAAAGCCGAGGAGAATAAAACTCAGGAAAGCCAATTACTCCAGGATTATATTAAAGATAATAGTATTACAGTTAAGCCTACACAATCAGGTCTTTATATCATCTTCCTAAAACATGGTACTGGTGCAAAAACTATTCCTGGTAAAAAAGTTACGGTAGATTATACCGGAACTTTACTCAATGGAAAAAAATTCGATTCTTCAGTAGATAGAAAGAAACCTTTCTCCTTCCCCTTAGGTGGCGGTAAAGTTATTCCTGCCTGGGACGAAACCGTTGCTATGTTGCGTGTAGGAGACAAAGTACGTATTCTTGCTCCGTCTTATCTTGCTTATGGGGAAAAAGGATATCCAGGTGTAATTCCTCCATATTCTACCTTAGTATTTGATATTGAAGTCCTAAGTGTTGGTAAATAATACACGACTCATTTTGCATAAAGAACTCAAACAGGGTTTAAAACCCTGTTTGAGTTAAAAATAACATAAAGTATGAAAAATATAAAATATATCTTTTTACTTCTTATATCGGCAATTTTTATCACCTCGTGTAAATCGGATGCAGAAAAAAAATCAAAAGACGAATTAAATAAATTAGAAACCTTTATACAGGAAAATTATCCTGATGCTACAAAAACCAGTTCCGGTCTGTACATAGTTTGGAATGAACACGGAACAGGAAAAGCCGTAGTGACCGGAAATTACATCAATGTTACTTATGTAGGAAAATTTTTGGATGGTGGTATTTTTGATGCTTCTGCCAACCATAATGGCACATTCCAATTCTATGTAGGACAAGGAAATGTAATTAGAGCTTGGGACCAAGCCGTACAACAATGTAAAATTGGCGACAAAATCACTCTGATTACTCCTTCTTCGATGGCCTATGGAAGTATGGGCAATGGAACCATTCCGCCCTACACATCACTGGTATTTGACATTGATATTCTGGAAATTTTAAGTAAATAAATTTTCTTATACCGAATCGGTATCATGTTTTTATGCTTTTTTTTTAATATTTTGATCGAATATGAAATAACAAAATTCTATTCGCTATTTTTATAGCGCTTAACTATCATTAGGAAATTGTGAAATATACGAAATAAGACGATTAACATTAATCTGTATCCGGTGCTCTTAATTTTTTTTTACCGAAACAAAAAAACTACTACTTTTGGCACTGTATTATTAATCAAAGTTACATAAACATTTTATGATGCAAAAAATCAAAATACTGCTGATATTTAGCATTTTAGCAATTACGGTTTCTGCCTGTCTTAAAGCACCTGTAAATCCTGAAGACGAGGAAATTACTACGCTAAAAAAATATATGCATAAAAATTATCCCGATATAAAACCCACAAAAAGTGGGCTATATTTTATTCCACAAAAAACCGGTTATGGAAATACTCCCATCAACGGCGATACACTTATAATAAACTATATAGGTACTTTTTTAGATGGACGAGAATTTGATAATACCTACTCTAAAGAAACTCCATTTTCTTATACTATTGGTAGTGCAGACCAACTTATCAGTGGGTTTAAAGAAGGGATATTAAAATTGCGTGAAGGTCAAACAGCTCTGCTGATTATGCCATCCAAATTAGCCTATGGCGATCGACAAAATGGAATGATCCCCTCCTACTCTTCTCTAATTTTTAATGTGGAAATGCACAAAATTATCCATACAGAAAAATAAATTTAAAATGCGTAAACTATTAATATTCATATTTTTATCATTATTTTCAATTCATATTTTTGCACAAAACGAGAATATTAAGGATAAATCCGACCTACAAACAAAAATTAGCTACAAAACCAATTCGGATGCTATTTTCTTCGAGAACTTTGATAAGAATACACTCCCAAAAAACTGGACAGACACGATTAAAAGTATACAAAAAAGTTGGCAATTTCAACGCTTACCCGACTATCCTTTCAGTGATATAGATGCCAGTAGCACAGCCTCGGCTATTTGTCCATGGTATAACGACACTATCGGACAGAATGAATGGATTATTTCGCCGCTCATCGAATTAGCCGATTCTTTTAAAACGATTACTTTAAATTTTTTTGCAGGATACAGCAAAACATGGCTAAAAAATGCCGATTTGCAACTATCCATCGGCGCAGAGCAAGATACACTAATCGACTGGAAAACAATATGGAAAGCAAGTACCCAAATCGATACTCTATCCAGCAATTGGCAATGGCGCGAAATTAATAAAGGAATAAGCAATTATTCCGGGAAAAAAATCAAAATAGGAATTCACTATCTGGGAAATAATGGCGATTTAGTGGCAATCGACAATCTATCCATTCTCGCCTACGTAAAATCCAAAGAAGCAAATATCTTAAGCTTTAAACTACCCGAACAAACCCAAGAACCAATAATTAATACCGACAGTTTGAGCGTAAAAACCACCGTACTTTATGGAACGAATCTATTACAACTCGTTCCACAGTTCTCTCTTTCGGCCGGAGCCACAAGTATGCCTGCTTCGCACGATACCATCTCGGTAACAGAGAACAAAGCATTTCAAATAAAAGTACAAGCTGCCAACTCGACAGTCATCAAAAGATGGAATCTATTCGTGAAACAAGCGGATGTTTTAAAAAATACAGATATTACCTCTTTTTCAATTTCCGGCCAAACCAAAACTCCAAACATAGATACAATAAATAAAATAATTAATGTAGAACTTCTTTGTACGAGTGATTTAGATAATCTTATCCCCACTTTTAAAATATCACCCGGTGCCAAAGCCAGTATCCAATCTGGCGATACAATTCGTATAGAAGAAAAAGTGCCCTACTCTATTGAAATAAAAGCACAAGACACAACTATTGTCTCTAAATGGCAGATTATTGCAACTGTACGCGATTTTCATGCCAATATCACACACTTTAGCCTACCGCAGCAAACTGGTGCAGCCATTATCGACACTTCCGACCATTCGGTCTTTATCGAAGTAGCCTTTGGAACAAAAATAGACAATTTAGTGCCCAATATTAGTATTTCCGACTGCGGACATAGCGAACCGGCATCTGGTGATAAGCTAAATTTTGAGCAGGGAATACCCAAGATATTCACTGTCTATGCAGGCGATTCAACTGTAACTCCTCTAAATTGGCAGGTTACCGTAAAAATTGCAAAGAATAGTATTTTCGCCTATGGTTTTGATGTGGACACTATTAAACCTCCAGCCAATTGGGAATTAGACTCTACAAATGCCAAAACCTGGACTATCTCCCGATTAGAAGATATACCCTTTTACTCAATAGATAAACGAAGTAAATTTTCGGCTATTTGTCCATGGTCGGCCGATTCGGCACAAAACGAATGGCTGATTTCTCCGGTTATTCATACACAAACTCTCGCAGACCAAAATGTAAGCGATCTCACTTTAGAGTTTTACTTGGGCTACAATCCATTTTTTATGAACGAAAATGCTGATGTGAAATTATATATCAGAACCCAAAATTCAGACTGGACTGAATTTTGGAAACTTTCGGACAATTCCGATAAAACAAACGCTTGGAACTGGCATTTGCTTAATAAATCTTTAGATACCTATATTGGCGATAGTCTTCAATTGGCATGGCAATATACTGGTATAAACGGTGATTTAGTCGCTTTAGACGATATTAACCTATTTAGCGACCCGATTGAGGGCGTGGAAAGAATCTCAAATACCAATTTTAAGTTAAAAATCTATCCAAATCCGGCTCAATCATCGTTTACGATAGAGTGTCAACAAAAATTATATCTGCAAATTGTAGATTTAAACGGTAAAATCATCATAAAAAAAGCATTGTATCCGGGAACAAACAGTATTCGCTCTGATTTACAAAAAGGCTTTTATCTACTCCTAATTTCAGACGAAAAAGGAAACAGACAAACATCGAAATTAATGGTGAATGGTGAATTGGGGAGATAGAATTTGGAATTCAGGACTTGGAAGCTCGAAATTGCAAAACAAAATTCGTAATTACCGTCCATCCGTAATGTTGTAGATATTATATTGAGTATAGTTGTGATATATTGTGATAAAATAGTGATAATAAGGCAATAAATTATATTCATAAGGTAAAATTAAAAGTCCTACTCAACAAAAATTATTCGTATTTATTTGTATAATTTATGGACAAAAATATTTATTAAGCTTTGTGAATGAACACTACTTAAAATTTAAAAGAAAAGAATGGAATACGAAGAAACCATTGCAGCCATAGCCACAGCACCAGGAACGGGTGCCATAGCCATTATCCGTGTTTCAGGGAAGCAAGCCATAGAAATTTGTGACAAATTTTTTCGCTCACCACAAAAGAGCAAGAAATTAACCGCACAAAATCCTTATACAGTGCATTTTGGCCACATTTACGATGGAGAGGAACTGATTGATGAAGTATTAATCAGCCTATTTAAAGCGCCCCATTCTTATACAGGCGAGAACAGCGTAGAAATATCCTGCCATGGTTCGGTCTATATACAGCAAAAAATAGTGCAAATACTTATAAAAAACGGCGCAAGAGCTGCCGAAGCCGGCGAATTCTCGTTGCGGGCTTTTCTAAATGGTAAAATGGACTTATCGCAAGCCGAAGCGGTAGCAGATCTGATTGCTTCTTCCTCCGAAGCAGCACGAAAAGTAGCGATGTATCAGATGCGTGGTGGTTTCAAAGAGGAAATTAGTAAACTGCGTGACGAATTGCTCAAATTTATCTCGCTCATAGAACTTGAACTGGATTTTGCCGAGGAAGATGTGGAATTTGCCGACCGATCGCAATTAAAGGAACTGGTAAATAATATTCACAAAGTGGTATTCGGCCTTACCGAGTCCTATCAGTTGGGGAATGTGATAAAAAATGGCATTCCGGTAGCCATTGTAGGCGAGCCAAACGTAGGGAAATCGACCTTACTGAATCTTCTGCTTAAAGAAGATAAAGCCATTGTTTCGGATATTGCCGGTACCACGCGCGATGTGATTGAAGATGTAATCAGCCTGAAAGGGATTAATTTTCGCTTTATCGATACGGCCGGTTTGCGCCACTCCAGCGACAAAGTGGAAAATATTGGAATAAAACGTGCCTACGCAAAAATAAAACAAGCTGAAATAGTCCTTTTGCTAGTAGATGCACAACACAAAACAGAAAAAATAAACCATAAAATAGAGGCTCTCAGAGAAAAAACAGCCAAACATTCCAAACTAATAATCCTGGTAAATAAAGTGGATGAATTAGCTACCAATTTTGATATTTCGACCTTAAAAACTATCCAAAAAAAAGAACAAGTTATCGCCATTTCGGCCAAAAAACAACTTAATATCGACATTTTAGAACAAAAACTATTAGAAACAGTAGAATACAGCAATCTGAACGAAGAAGCTCTAATTATAACCAATACACGCCATTATAACGCGCTAAAACTGGCAGATGAAGCTCTTTTGCGTGTCCTAACCGGTATGGACAGCGGTATTAGTTCCGATTTTCTTGCGCAGGATATTCGCGAGGCGCTGCATTATCTAGGTGAAATTACCGGTGAAATTACTACTGACGAAATTCTAGGTAATATTTTTAGTAAGTTCTGTATCGGAAAATAAATATTTAGTAAGCAATTGTATAATAATCTGGAAAATAGAAAAATATAAGCCCAAATCGTATTGATAAAAAAAATGGGCTTTAATTAATCCATTATTCCAACAAATAACTATAAATCATCATCTTCCTCAAAGAAATCTTCATCCTCAAAATCATCCTCAAAATCATAGAGTTGCTCTTCGATTGCACACATTTTCATGGCAGCAACGGCTGCTTCAACGCCCTTATTTCCATGCTTTCCTCCAGCCCTATTCTGGGCTTGTTCAAGGGTTAGTGTAGTAAGTAAACCAAATATTACCGGCATTCCGTAGCGCAGATTCAATTCCATAATCCCTTTTGTTACGCCTTGACAGACGAAATCGAAATGAGGGGTTTCGCCTTGTATAACGCAGCCGAGTATAATCACTGCATCCACATTCGTGTTTTCTATCGTCAGTTGAGCTCCAAGTGGTAATTCAAAACTCCCCGGAACATTAATTCTTTTTATACTTTCTGCTGGAACTCCACTTTCTACCAGTGTATTATAAGCTCCTTCATATAAGGATTCGGTTATATCATTATGCCATTCCGAAACCACAATTCCAAATTCCAAATCACTTACATCGGGCAATTGAGTCTTGTCAAAATCCGACAAATTCTTCAAATTTGTTGACATCTTTTTTTTTTTAATACATTTTAATGCTCAAAGATACAAAAAAGTCCCAAATGTTTTAAAATCATTTGGGACAAACCAAAAAGAGAGAAATTTAATTTTAAATTAATGAGTTCCCAATTTAATTTTTACACGCGTAATATATTTTTCGATACTTCGTGCTTCGGTCGATTTGTGATATTCCTTATCAATACGGGTATATAATTTCAATGCTTCTTCATTTTTATTTAAAGATTCGAGAACTTTACCTGCTTTCATCAGATAAATCGGAGCGGTGAAATTATTGGATGAAGCATCTACTGCTTTCATATAATATTTAACTGCTTCTTCTTTATTCCCTAACTCCATATTAGCATCTCCGATATCGCCTTTGGAAATGGGATTAACCATTTCGTCTTCAGAATCATACTTGCTTAAAAAATCAATTGCTTGTTGGTATTTTCCCATTCGTAGATAAGAAACACCGGTATAATACTTCGCCAAATTGGCCGAACGAGTACCGCTATAATTATCCATTATCTGATTAAATCCAAGATAATTACCATCACCATTTAAGGCCAGATTAAAGGAATCTATTTCAAAATAACGCTCGGCCATAAACATCTGTGCCTGAGCTTCTCTTTCGTTGGGTAATTGAATATATCGCTGGTATCCCAAATAAGCGGCGACTACCAATAAAATTACGATAACAACGAAGGTTAAAGTCTTCTGATTTTCCTGAATAAATAATTCTGTCTTGTTCAAGGTTTGCTCTACTGCTTGCAAGCCATCTTCTTCTTTATAATGCTTTTTTGCCATGTTAATGTTACTTTTCTTTTATGCTTAAATTAGATTCTTTTTTTTTTACTTCTAAGATTCATGCAAAAGTAAATTTTTTGTGAAAAAGTAAAAATTTTTGTTTTGATTTATTACCAAAAACAAAAGAATTAACAAAATCGAGGAATATAAAAAAATTAATTTCTAATATCTAAACACAAATCTCTATTCTCTAATTTTTTTCTACTTTTGTCCTATGCAATTGCAAAAGCTTTTATTGGTTCAGTTTAAAAATTACGATGAATTAGAGATTCATCCTGCCGCTAAGATTAATTACTTTATTGGCGATAACGGTGTTGGTAAAACAAATATTCTGGATGCCGTTTATTATTTGGCTATGACCAAAAGTTATTTCAACAGTATGGATGCCCAAAACATTAAACATGAAACAAATTTTTTTGTTATTCAGGGCGAGTTTGAGATTAAAAAAAAAATAGAGAAAATTTACTGTGCGGTAAAAAAACAACAGAAAAAACGCTTTAAAAGAAACGATAAAGAATATTCGAAAATCGCCGAACACATCGGTTTAATACCAATTGTAATGATTTCACCCTCGGATACAATTTTGATTACCGGCTCGGCCGATGAACGCCGAAAGTATATGGATGGAGTGATTTCTCAGTACGACCGTACTTACTTATATGCACTAATAAGCTACAACAAAGTTTTGCAGCAAAGAAATACGCTACTAAAAGATGCGGCAAAAAACCACTATTTAGACCGCACGGTACTTGAAGCCTATAATGAACAATTAAACCGCTTTGGAACAAAAATTCACCAAACCAGAGCCGACTTCATTCTTCGCTTAGAAAAAATTTTCAATCGTTATTACGAGCTAATTTCGGAGGGCAAAGAGAACGTCTATCTGCTGTATAAAAGCCAGTTAAACAACTCGTCTATGGCTGATTTATTAGAAAAAAATTTTGAGCGCGATAGTATATTACAACATACGAGTGTGGGTACACACCGCGATGACATCAACCTATTTATTGGCAACTTTCCCATAAAAAAATTAGGCTCACAGGGGCAACAGAAAAGCTATCTCGTAGCTTTGAAATTTGCCCAGTTTGATTTTTTTAAAGAGGTACATCATCGCTCTCCCATATTATTATTAGATGATATTTTTGATAAGTTAGATTTTCACCGTGTGAAAAATATTATTAACTTAGTAACAGAAAACCATTTTGGTCAGATTTTTATCACCGATACTGATAAAATTCGTGCGCAAAAGGTACTTTCGGAATTGCAACAGGAAAGCAAATTATTTACTATCGAAAACGATAAAATTTATTTAGATGAGACGGAATAAAATTCAACCCATAGGTGAAGCGCTAAAGCGCTATGTGCAGGCATTCAAAATTGAGGATAAACTAACGGAAGTGCAGATTATTAAAAAGTGGAAAGAGATGGCTGGGAAAACGGTAAACAGCTATACCAGAGAGGTAAAAATCTATAATAAAGTACTTTTTGTTTATACTAATTCTTCTGTAATGCGAAGTGAATTAAATTTTAGAAAAGCAGATATTCTGAAACGCCTGAAAGAAGAAATAGGAACGGATTATTTATTGGATGTAGTTTTTAGGTAGGAGTGTAAGCAAAAAGAGTGAATTTGTCTTAATTATCCCAGTTGATATTTTTTAATTCGTTTTCTATCACAGCCTTGCTTTGGTGTAGTATATTATGTGCTTAGATTAATGTCCCAAAGCCCTTCAAACTCATTGATTTATACTGAATCTGTATCATGTTTTTATGCATGCTTTTGTAAAATTTTGATTAAAAATGAAATAACAAAACCTTTTTCGCTATTTTGATAGCTATTGAGTATTAAGCATATATTGGCCTAATTTTAACAAAAAAGCTGCCTATTTCAATTGCTTAATTTAGACGGCTTTTTTGCCTGATTCTTAGTATTTTATAAAAAATTTATGGACCCAGAAGGATTTTTTATTTTACATTAATATCTTGAATAATACGGCTTTTTAAATGCTCTGCTAATAAAAACAACATCTTTCTCTGTAACTTGAACCGATATTGTTTTCATAATGTCCTCCTTGTTTTTTTACAAATATTTTTCAGAACACCGGAAGCGATGAGCGGCAGAACCGAAAGAAACAGGATAGCAAAAATAATTCTCCATTATCAATTATCAATTAGGCCACCTAAAGCCAAACATGCATAAAAAAGATAAAATAATTTTGGCGGAAAGCTTTATATAATAAGCGATACAACTATTTTTGGCGAATATACAAAATGAATACGAAAAGTGACTATTTTGGGTAAGTGAATTACCATTTTTAATTAATAAACAAAAAAGTTATGAAATTTATGAGTTACAAGCAGGCAAAATATATTGACGAATTAAGAGCTTTGGGACACGGGATACAATCAACAATTACAAAAAAGTAATCATTTTTTTGCAAATTAATTTTTTATTCGTACTTTAAAAATTCGGTTCGTAAGTTCAATTAGTAGCCGGATTTTTTTGGTTTTGTTGCTTTTCTATCTTAATATATCCGTCCTCCAATAATTTATCAAAATTACCATCATTTTCCTTTTCGGGAACAATGCCTTTTTTTAGCAAAGCTCGATAGACCTGCTTTAATATAATTTTATCCTTTAATTTATTTTTCATCACTATTTATGGCTTTAAATAAGTTTACGCAAAATACAGATTTTTGTTCAGAAAAACTATTCATAACGAAAGATTCTGCAAAAAATTCATTTATATCGTATGGATTAGATGCCCTCTTTGATATAAAATTCTTGCTTGTTTCGTCAATGTTCAAATATTCAATAAAAATATCCAATATTTTATTTTGAGTCGTTTCAGGCATTCTTTAAGTTTATGCATATTAAATACCAAGTACCCGTATTCATGAGCCATAATGTATTCAATATTGCTTAAATCAGTTTGTACATAATATTTTTGCCGAATGATGATTTTATTAATTTAGGTGTTGCTGTACAATCACAACGGCAGTATTATGAGCATAGGCAAAGTAAACAATTTGTGTGTAGAAAACAACAGCTTAGTTGGCGAAGTGGAATTTGACGAAGAAGACCCTATATAAAAAGAATTAAAATACAAATACGAAAGAGGCTATATGTCGGGCTTTTCGATAGGTTTTAAGCCAGTAGAATTTTCGGAAGACAAAGATACATTAAGCAAACAAGAAGCAAAATTAAGAAAATAATTTGTAAGTAATAAATCCAATTATAATTGCACCAATTATAGCTGGAAACAAAAGTAGTATAGCAGGGTATAATAAAATAAAAATAATTATACCCAATAATATAAATAATACTTGTCCTATAATTTTTAGAATATTCATAATTCAGATATTTAGAAGTAAAAAATAAATGTCAAAAAAGTTTTCCTACATAATTGATTTAAGAGACAAAATAAACTTAGTAATCTTCGGTTTTTAACAAAGTTGATCATTGTTATTCGATAAAAATCAAATATCATCAAAATTAATATTTAGTTCCTTGAAAATCAAATATAGTTTTATTTTTTTAAAAATAAGCCAGGGTCGGAAAAAAGTGAGTTTTCGTATCTGTTTTTTTGATTTTCTAAGACATTTTTCCATGATTTTTCCGGTTCTTCTAAAAATTTGTAAATATTGATG
>CAYQXT010000070.1:0-12552 GCA_964421365.1 uncultured Bacteroidaceae bacterium | reverse complement strand
TGACGGATGAAGAAGTTCACGAGGCAGCTTTATCTGATCCAGACGCACAACCTTTAACTGAGGAAGAGTTGAAAAAACTTAAGCCTGTTAATCCTAATCTACGGAAACCTGCAAGCCATGGGTAGGATCAAATTACATAAAGGTACCTGGTGTTCCGTCTAATAGTTGATGAGAGACAAATAAATCTCTCATCTAATTTATAGAATACCCCTTTTTGGGGGTTGTGCAAAAATACCCTTCGTGTAATTTCCGGTGTAGGTATTTTTCTGCTACTAGGGTAGGCGGTTTAATTAGTTTTTGAGATCACATGAACATGACCATATTTTCGAGAGACTGATTTTTCTTTAATGATAATATCTACGTCACGTCCGAGTAAATTTAGAAAGCGGATTAGTCGGTCTGTCGAGAACCCAGCTAGGTTGCCACTTAGCAATGCCGAAATCTTGGGTTGATTAATACCCAGTAATTCACCGGCATTGGCTTGATTTAAATTACTTAATTTAATGATTTTTCTTATTTGTATTGCAAGCCCTGCTTTTGCCAAACGCTCCTCTGGGTCGGGTAAACCTAAATCTTGAAACACATTTCCTGAGCTTTTCGTTACCTTAGTTTTCTTCATTACGGTTACACCTCTAACTGTGTTTTTTGAGCAATTAGCAAACGATTAGCAATCAAGTCCATGTCTTTTTTAGGCGTTGAAATACCCGTCTTAGACTTTTTTTGAAAAGCATGAAGCACATAAATAATATCTTTAAATCTCACTGTGTAAACAGCTCTGTATGTATCTCCATCATGATTACTAACAATCTCTAATACACCTGCGCCACTAAACCCTTTCAGGGGTTTTGCCATATGACTTTTCTCTCCCAATTGTGCTTCATGAAGTGCGTAGCCCATTTTATCTTTTACTGGTTCTGGAAAAGCCTTCAAATCTTCAAGAGAAGATCCAATCCATTGCAATGCTTTGATATCCACAATCTATTTATCCTCATTTTAGGATACGATATCAAAGTAAGAGTGATTTTGCACGTTTACCAATGGATATCTCAGCCCAGCAGTTGATGAAGCGGTTAATGAATCAAATTGCATAAAGGTTCCTGACGCGCTTTTATAACAAACTTAGGTCTTTCAAATCGCTTAACGTATATTTCTGAACGAATGTGCACACTCTGTACAACGTGGCTTTACTGATATCGAGAAAGTTTTACAGAACTGGGCATTCTGCTTTCGATCATCTCTCTAAATATAGTTATCTGTTTTGTCGATAGTAAGATAGCGTCATACCCATATGAGCGTACATGTGATGAAGATTAATTCCCAATTGTAAACATCATTCTTAGAGTTTATTACCCATAGATTTACGAAGAAGAAAAGTTATGTCAATTTCAGAATCTAAGCCTAAAGAGTTATTTTTCGCTATCGTTGCGCCAAGTGGTAGCGATAAGAAAATAGTTATAGATATTTTAAAGGAAAGGCTTGATAAGTCAGGGTATTATTTTAAAAAAATCAAGTTAAGTAAATCATTAGATATGATAAAAGAAAAAGGATTATCATTAAATGAATATAAATCCGATTATGAAGGTAATAATTTTGAAAGAATTAACAGCTTAATGAAAGCTGGGACAGATTGCAGAGATAAAATAAAACGTGGTGATGCTTTAGCGATTTTAGCTATTGCTTACGTCATAAAAATAAGAGACGAATATAAAAATACACATGTTTCCTACATATTTGATTCTTTGAAGCACCCCAAGGAGCTAGAAACACTTAGGTTAGTATACGGAGACGCACTCTCAACAATATCAATTTACACACCACGTGAAACACGTATCCGAAATTATGCTAGATTATTCGCAGGATGCACTGGCGACTCCAATGCAGAAGAACATCGCAGTAACGCTGAAATACTAATTACAAGAGACGCCAAGGGTGAAAAGGGTCAAGAAAAATATGGTTTGCAAATTCGTAAAACATTCCCTTTAGCAGATCTTTTTGTTGAAACAAGTAGCCGTTCAATCGTTGAAAATAGCATTAATAGATATATAGATACGCTACTTGATTCTCCTTACCATACACCAACCGTTGATGAATATGGTATGGCAATGGCTGTCACCTCAACTGTCCGCTCCGCTGACTTATCGCGCCAAGTTGGTGCCGCAATTGTTTCTAAGTTCGGGGAAATAATCACTACTGGCTGCAACGATGTTCCTAAATATGGTGGAGGATTGTATTGGCCCGAACAACCAGATCACCGCGATTTTCAGCGTGGTTATGATAGTGGTACTACTATTAAAAACGAAGCTCTACAGGATATATTAACTCGGTATATAGATTATTTAGAAAGTGAGGGACATCATAACTTGGAAGAAATTAAAAAAAAATTATTGAATAAGGATGAACAAGAAAAACTTGCTAAGGCTATGAGTGGTACTTTAGTACGTAATATCTTGGAGTTTGGTCGCTCAGTACATGCAGAAATGGCCGCATTAACAGAAGCAGCACTACGAGGTGTATCTGTAAAAAATGCAACGCTTTATACTACAACATTTCCATGTCATCTTTGCGCACGTCACATCATATCCGCTGGTATTGATCGAGTTGTTTACATCGAACCATTTCCAAAAAGTTTATCAAGCGTTCTTTACGCTGATTCAATTGTTGTCGATCCATCACATGAAATCAGCGGTCGCGTATTATTTGAGCCGTTTGTCGGAGTTTCCCCTTGGCATTATCATCGTTTTTTTAAGGCCGGTAAAAGAAAAAATGATGATTCTGGAGATATATTAACATCAAAAATGTTTCGCTATAGATTTGTTAATAGAGAGTGGGGCTATCGTAGCCTTGAATTATATTCAATATCAAAATATATTGACAGCGAAGAAAAAAATGAGACGGAATTCGTGGATGGCTATAAAAAAATACTAAGTGAGATTATCGACCAGATAAAGAAAAAAGAAAATACAGAAGACACTATCTTTACCTGCTTGAAAGAATTAGATCGGGTTAAATCCCCCAAAAGTACCTGATGTTCTGTCGATTTAGGGGCTACAAAAATACCACAATATGCAACGTAACAAATGAGTTGGAAAACCTAAAAAAATTGCTTACCAGAAAAAAATTTAACTTTCAAATGCGTAATTAGCCGTTAAATAAACTATCTAGTTCAACAAGTTCTATTTAAAGGTTTAAGAGCAATTTTCAATCAATCTGCTTAATTTATTACCGGGTTGGGCTTAGTTTAGTTTAAATTTTATACTTTTCCTCTGAGCCGGTTTCTTCTCTATATAAAATTTTTCCATGCATTTATAGTAGAAATTTTATACAGCGTTTCTGAACCAATTTTTTTTGTATAAAATTTCTACTGATTTCGCCTGAAGAAATTTTATACAGTTTACCTATTTTTATTATTTTTGGTTATTTTTGATTCTATATATCCTAGCAATACTGGCAACTCCTAGGATTTTTTTTTTGCTAGGTCAGGTTTAACTATATAAAAATAATACATTTTTTTTGGTTTGTCCTGGCAGTCCTAGTAAAACGAATCTCAAATTATATATAAAAAAAAAGAAGTACATATTTTAAACAAATAAAAAAATATACTTTTTTCTCACATATAGAAGATATTAATATTTACTAGGACTCCTAGGACAAGTATAAATATATATATATAAGATATTGTAATTAAAGAAATTTAGTTGTCCGAGCAAAAACCGTCCATCTAGGACTGGCTAGGACTGGCTAGGACAACTACTAAAAATAATGAATTTTGATATCTTAAAGCTATTTAATCCCATTCAAGAGAAATATCAAAAACGGTTTCAAATTCCTGCCGGCATGTTTCAAGTCGTGGCAACTTATATCCATTAACTCTAGAATCCAAAATGTGTGACATGTTTTTAGTTTTTATTGTGTTTACACTTGGGCACATTGTTTTTATTTTTTTACCAAAATTAGCATCATTCGCAATAACCGTTTTTATGTTTCTTGATTTCAAGTATTCTAGGTATTTTTTGTAAACAAATCTTTTTGCAACTTCGGTTTCATTGGTTTTGTTTAATTCGAAGTTTTCGATTGCCCCATTAAGTAAACACTCATACCAAAATGACGCCTCATCACTTAAAGACTCGATTATCTGTTTTTCAAGACCCTTGGTTCGAGGTACGTCTCCAATGTCTACGTTTGAATAATCATAATGGATCAAGTAATCCATTAACTGGCAGTAACCACCAACCTCTAGATCGTTAGTTAATAATTTGAAGTAGGTACGGTTTTGCTTTTGGTGCTCGCCAACGTCTAAAACAAAATAACGTCTTTCGTCATGGCTAGCAGGCACGGCCCAATCATTATTGGTGATCATTATTATTCGATGAAAAGACTTAAGTTCTACAACGTCTGCAAACTTCCTTTCCATTGTCATCGTTTCACTGGTAATCATATCCCGAAGTATGCCCGCATCAGATTTGTTACGAGCCCAGAAAGACTCCTCTACCGTTGTTAGGATGGCTGCGGATAAGTGCGCATTAAAATTACCGAGTAAATGTTTCGAGTTGCTAACTTTTACAGAATGAAAACCTATTAACTTTGTAAGTACTTCAGCTACTTTAGATTTACCTGTTCCCCGACCTTCACTTCTCATTACCAAAGCCACCCCCGGTTTTTTCTCTGGGTGTTGAAAAATATGGGCTATCCAAGAAAGAAGATAATGGTAATTTTTTTTGTTTCCATCGCAAATATTATCCAATAAATGAATTAAAAACTTTTCACACAACGGCCAGTTTTTGACATATTCACTTTTAACATTAAACCCGCGCCATAAATTATATGTTTTTGGGTTTGTTATTATTGGGTGAAAAATAACATCATCATAGGCGCGTCTATTAGGACTATTTTCCCAAGATTTAATGGCGCTAATTATTTTCCTTTCGCCTTTATCGTTAACGTATGGGATATTTAAATTCACCCCCCAGTCACGAAAGGCTTTAATACTTAAAAATTTAATATTATTGTTATCACTGCGAATGATAGTGACTGTTGAGCCGGCTAGAACAATGCAATGATTTTTATTTATTATATTGACTGACAAAGCGATGGTTTCTGATTTATTCATTAAATCGTTGTACGATGTTTTTTCTAACTGCCTACAAATTTCTACTACGTCGTTCTCAATAGGGACACTCATCGAATAATTTTTTTTCTGGATAGCTTGTTTTAAATCTTTTTTTGTTTTTTCTTTCCCATGGATTTGATAATAATCATTCCAGTCTTTTATTTTTTTGTTATTACTTGGTGGAGTGATGCCAATGCCGTTAGGAACTAATGTTATAACCTCCTTTAAGGATTTTATTCCGGCGGCGTCATTATCGATAAGTATTATAATTCTTGACATCGGATGATTGCGTGAAGCGATGAGTGCCACGGAGGCGATGTTATTTGCGGAACCGGCGACATAACCCATGCTGCCTGTTAAGTGTGTTGAGGTCAATGTTGTTGCGTAACCTTCGCCGATATAAATGTCATCCGTTTTTCCAGGTATTTGGTGATATGACCTGGCTTGTGTTCCGGTTCCCTTTAAAAAACGTTTTTGGCCTTTTTTGTCAATGAACTGTAATGTAACCAGTTGACTATTTTTTTCAAATGGAATCACTAAAAGTGGACTATTGAACAAACCTAGATTTGGCAGTGATCGACTGAGTATCAAACTTTCAATGCCTTCAAGCTTTTTGCTGACCAGATAAAAACTTTTCCCGAGTTTAGTTTCTTTTAGTATTTTTTCAGCCTCTCGTTTGGTTTCCAGTTCCATTTCTTTATCCGTTTTTGAAGATTGGATTGAACTTAATTTTATGACTTCTGGGTTGAGTGAGAATAATTCATTCACCCGCTTTGCGGCTTGGGTAGGTGTGAGATTGAGAACGTTGCAGACCAGATTTAAACCGTCACCGCTTTGTGGCGTGCATTGATTGCAAAACCATGTTCCTTTCCCTTCTTTATCGTCAAATCTAAATCGGTCGGTCCCCTCACATACGGGGCAAGGGGCGTGTTTGTTTGGGGTGTCTGGTACGTTTATCCCTAGTGTGCTTAGAATGTGGTGCCATTTTCCTTCGGCGTTTTTTATGGTTGTACTGACCAATAAACCGGCGGTAGTTTCAGTGGAAGACTGGCTTAATCTTGGGGCATTCCTTGGTGGGGTTTTCATTGCTTTTCCTTAATTTCTTAAAAAAAAATTAGCAAGAATGCAATGTTTTAGGCGTATTTCGTAAACTGACAGGGGGGTAGGGGCTATTGAGGATTGTAAATTTTAAGCCTCGATTGTATAATCAATTTGTTCTATACGCGAAAACATAACTTTCTTGCTGGTAAGTCTGAATGTCGAATGAATTCGCTAAGCCCGATTAACCTCACAAGTTAATCGGGCTTTTTCATGCGTATTCAATTTTCATTCAAATTTAAAACAATTTCATACTAAGGCAAATTCTAAATTAATCATATTTATTTTTTTATGTCCTCCATCGAGTATCTTCGTGAACAAAAATTAACTTTGCGAAGTGAAATAAAGAAATTAAAAATAATAAAAATATTTTTTTTATGAAGACGAAAAGGGCGTTCCTCGCTTTCTTGGGGTGAATTCTCTCCCTAACATCATCGAGAGACGGCCTTAGGCTTCCGCTCCCCCGTTTTTGGCGATTGCGGATAGCCTCAGCGATGAGTTCAGGAAGATCGTCGTTTAGGGCGCTTGTATCAATCCCAGCCGTCGATGGTGGTTCTTCGCACAATTCGTTCAAATAATCGAAAAACTCACCTAAGGCCACAATCGGCAACGCCATCGCTTCTAGATATTTTTCAACCACCCCAATTCGAGTGAAAAGAGGTTCTAACCAAACAACGGCTCGTACAAGCCACGAGAGAGTGCGTAAGAGCGGCAACAGAGCCGCCAAGACGTCAAGAGGTCCATCAGGCTTGGTGAGGGCGTCTATCGCCGTCTTAAGGGCTCCTATCGCCTGACAGGAAATGATCTTATTTTCGCCATTACACTGGCTTTCTGTGATCAATCGTTTCATTAATCGCCGACGGGCGGAGACCTCCATGGGCTGGCAGATGATTTTTTCGACTTGATCGGGGGTGAACTCGATCGGAAAACAATCCTTTTCGAGCAAATCATGAACGATCTTAACTTGTTCAGCAGGGGCAAGATTACGGCAAGCTCGGGTTAAATTATTGTTGGTAAATGGGCGGTTTTTTCGGGGCATAAATGACCTGAATCAATGGCAGTGGAAAGAGGGGATAAAATAAAAAAACTGGGTATGCATACCTAACTTAGGTAGTTTCATCTTGTTTTATAGGTGTTTAATTTGTTCTCGTCTAAACTTGACGAAGTTCAGTGTTTTATTCACGACTGTTATTTATTATTATGGATATACATTGTATATCCATAAGGTGGTAAATTGATGAAAATGAAAGTCAGTCCATGGGGGAATAGTCAGGGGATTCGAATCACTGGCCCCCTATTGGATCATTTGAATGTTACGCCGGGTGCTGAACTCGCTATCAATCTGACAGATAAAGGCATCGAAATTATGAAGAACACGCTTTCTCAGGACTATGCCAAAGAGGTGGCCAGACAGGGGCTTAAAAACGTCATAGCCGAGGCGAAAGAATCGTTAACTGAACTCCGTCAGGTTGGCATTGAGAAGATTACTTATATCGCGTTATGAAAGAACACATTGAAAATCTGCAAAAATCATTTGAATTGTCAAGCCAACAAGTGGATGATGCCGTTAATCCATTGGTAAGTGGCGGCGCTGTTTTTTAAAAAAAATGCATGGCTATAAAATCATATGTCAATGGCGAGCAGGAATAATCTTTCCCAAAATTACGAAACCTCATAACCGCATGAAGACCGCTATATCACCATTGGACACAACAAGGTGTCAGATATTTTATACGTGCTTTATACCATGCGGGGTTATAACAAAACTCGGCTGATTTCAGTACAGCGTGCGGACCACCATGAAAATCATTTGTATCAAAACAATGTACGGTGATAAGTGATAAAAATGAGAAATAAAGTAATAGGTACTTACAAAAAATCGGATGGCAGCACCTTTACTGTCACCGAAGATGATTACAAAGAGATGCAGAAAATGACGGATGAAGAAGTTCACGAGGCAGCTTTATCTGATCCAGACGCACAACCTTTAACTGAGGAAGAGTTGAAAAAACTTAAGCCTGTTAATCCTAATCTACGGAAACCTGCAAGCCATGGGTAGGATCAAATTACATAAAGGTACCTGGTGTTCCGTCTAATAGTTGATGAGAGACAAATAAATCTCTCATCTAATTTATAGAATACCCCTTTTTGGGGGTTGTGCAAAAATACCCTTCGTGTAATTTCCGGTGTAGGTATTTTTCTGCTACTAGGGTAGGCGGTTTAATTAGTTTTTGAGATCACATGAACATGACCATATTTTCGAGAGACTGATTTTTCTTTAATGATAATATCTACGTCACGTCCGAGTAAATTTAGAAAGCGGATTAGTCGGTCTGTCGAGAACCCAGCTAGGTTGCCACTTAGCAATGCCGAAATCTTGGGTTGATTAATACCCAGTAATTCACCGGCATTGGCTTGATTTAAATTACTTAATTTAATGATTTTTCTTATTTGTATTGCAAGCCCTGCTTTTGCCAAACGCTCCTCTGGGTCGGGTAAACCTAAATCTTGAAACACATTTCCTGAGCTTTTCGTTACCTTAGTTTTCTTCATTACGGTTACACCTCTAACTGTGTTTTTTGAGCAATTAGCAAACGATTAGCAATCAAGTCCATGTCTTTTTTAGGCGTTGAAATACCCGTCTTAGACTTTTTTTGAAAAGCATGAAGCACATAAATAATATCTTTAAATCTCACTGTGTAAACAGCTCTGTATGTATCTCCATCATGATTACTAACAATCTCTAATACACCTGCGCCACTAAACCCTTTCAGGGGTTTTGCCATATGACTTTTCTCTCCCAATTGTGCTTCATGAAGTGCGTAGCCCATTTTATCTTTTACTGGTTCTGGAAAAGCCTTCAAATCTTCAAGAGAAGATCCAATCCATTGCAATGCTTTGATATCCACAATCTATTTATCCTCATTTTAGGATACGATATCAAAGTAAGAGTGATTTTGCACGTTTACCAATGGATATCTCAGCCCAGCAGTTGATGAAGCGGTTAATGAATCAAATTGCATAAAGGTTCCTGACGCGCTTTTATAACAAACTTAGGTCTTTCAAATCGCTTAACGTATATTTCTGAACGAATGTGCACACTCTGTACAACGTGGCTTTACTGATATCGAGAAAGTTTTACAGAACTGGGCATTCTGCTTTCGATCATCTCTCTAAATATAGTTATCTGTTTTGTCGATAGTAAGATAGCGTCATACCCATATGAGCGTACATGTGATGAAGATTAATTCCCAATTGTAAACATCATTCTTAGAGTTTATTACCCATAGATTTACGAAGAAGAAAAGTTATGTCAATTTCAGAATCTAAGCCTAAAGAGTTATTTTTCGCTATCGTTGCGCCAAGTGGTAGCGATAAGAAAATAGTTATAGATATTTTAAAGGAAAGGCTTGATAAGTCAGGGTATTATTTTAAAAAAATCAAGTTAAGTAAATCATTAGATATGATAAAAGAAAAAGGATTATCATTAAATGAATATAAATCCGATTATGAAGGTAATAATTTTGAAAGAATTAACAGCTTAATGAAAGCTGGGACAGATTGCAGAGATAAAATAAAACGTGGTGATGCTTTAGCGATTTTAGCTATTGCTTACGTCATAAAAATAAGAGACGAATATAAAAATACACATGTTTCCTACATATTTGATTCTTTGAAGCACCCCAAGGAGCTAGAAACACTTAGGTTAGTATACGGAGACGCACTCTCAACAATATCAATTTACACACCACGTGAAACACGTATCCGAAATTATGCTAGATTATTCGCAGGATGCACTGGCGACTCCAATGCAGAAGAACATCGCAGTAACGCTGAAATACTAATTACAAGAGACGCCAAGGGTGAAAAGGGTCAAGAAAAATATGGTTTGCAAATTCGTAAAACATTCCCTTTAGCAGATCTTTTTGTTGAAACAAGTAGCCGTTCAATCGTTGAAAATAGCATTAATAGATATATAGATACGCTACTTGATTCTCCTTACCATACACCAACCGTTGATGAATATGGTATGGCAATGGCTGTCACCTCAACTGTCCGCTCCGCTGACTTATCGCGCCAAGTTGGTGCCGCAATTGTTTCTAAGTTCGGGGAAATAATCACTACTGGCTGCAACGATGTTCCTAAATATGGTGGAGGATTGTATTGGCCCGAACAACCAGATCACCGCGATTTTCAGCGTGGTTATGATAGTGGTACTACTATTAAAAACGAAGCTCTACAGGATATATTAACTCGGTATATAGATTATTTAGAAAGTGAGGGACATCATAACTTGGAAGAAATTAAAAAAAAATTATTGAATAAGGATGAACAAGAAAAACTTGCTAAGGCTATGAGTGGTACTTTAGTACGTAATATCTTGGAGTTTGGTCGCTCAGTACATGCAGAAATGGCCGCATTAACAGAAGCAGCACTACGAGGTGTATCTGTAAAAAATGCAACGCTTTATACTACAACATTTCCATGTCATCTTTGCGCACGTCACATCATATCCGCTGGTATTGATCGAGTTGTTTACATCGAACCATTTCCAAAAAGTTTATCAAGCGTTCTTTACGCTGATTCAATTGTTGTCGATCCATCACATGAAATCAGCGGTCGCGTATTATTTGAGCCGTTTGTCGGAGTTTCCCCTTGGCATTATCATCGTTTTTTTAAGGCCGGTAAAAGAAAAAATGATGATTCTGGAGATATATTAACATCAAAAATGTTTCGCTATAGATTTGTTAATAGAGAGTGGGGCTATCGTAGCCTTGAATTATATTCAATATCAAAATATATTGACAGCGAAGAAAAAAATGAGACGGAATTCGTGGATGGCTATAAAAAAATACTAAGTGAGATTATCGACCAGATAAAGAAAAAAGAAAATACAGAAGACACTATCTTTACCTGCTTGAAAGAATTAGATCGGGTTAAATCCCCCAAAAGTACCTGATGTTCTGTCGATTTAGGGGCTACAAAAATACCACAATATGCAACGTAACAAATGAGTTGGAAAACCTAAAAAAATTGCTTACCAGAAAAAAATTTAACTTTCAAATGCGTAATTAGCCGTTAAATAAACTATCTAGTTCAACAAGTTCTATTTAAAGGTTTAAGAGCAATTTTCAATCAATCTGCTTAATTTATTACCGGGTTGGGCTTAGTTTAGTTTAAATTTTATACTTTTCCTCTGAGCCGGTTTCTTCTCTATATAAAATTTTTCCATGCATTTATAGTAGAAATTTTATACAGCGTTTCTGAACCAATTTTTTTTGTATAAAATTTCTACTGATTTCGCCTGAAGAAATTTTATACAGTTTACCTATTTTTATTATTTTTGGTTATTTTTGATTCTATATATCCTAGCAATACTGGCAACTCCTAGGATTTTTTTTTTGCTAGGTCAGGTTTAACTATATAAAAATAATACATTTTTTTTGGTTTGTCCTGGCAGTCCTAGTAAAACGAATCTCAAATTATATATAAAAAAAAAGAAGTACATATTTTAAACAAATAAAAAAATATACTTTTTTCTCACATATAGAAGATATTAATATTTACTAGGACTCCTAGGACAAGTATAAATATATATATATAAGATATTGTAATTAAAGAAATTTAGTTGTCCGAGCAAAAACCGTCCATCTAGGACTGGCTAGGACTGGCTAGGACAACTACTAAAAATAATGAATTTTGATATCTTAAAGCTATTTAATCCCATTCAAGAGAAATATCAAAAACGGTTTCAAATTCCTGCCGGCATGTTTCAAGTCGTGGCAACTTATATCCATTAACTCTAGAATCCAAAATGTGTGACATGTTTTTAGTTTTTATTGTGTTTACACTTGGGCACATTGTTTTTATTTTTTTACCAAAATTAGCATCATTCGCAATAACCGTTTTTATGTTTCTTGATTTCAAGTATTCTAGGTATTTTTTGTAAACAAATCTTTTTGCAACTTCGGTTTCATTGGTTTTGTTTAATTCGAAGTTTTCGATTGCCCCATTAAGTAAACACTCATACCAAAATGACGCCTCATCACTTAAAGACTCGATTATCTGTTTTTCAAGACCCTTGGTTCGAGGTACGTCTCCAATGTCTACGTTTGAATAATCATAATGGATCAAGTAATCCATTAACTGGCAGTAACCACCAACCTCTAGATCGTTAGTTAATAATTTGAAGTAGGTACGGTTTTGCTTTTGGTGCTCGCCAACGTCTAAAACAAAATAACGTCTTTCGTCATGGCTAGCAGGCACGGCCCAATCATTATTGGTGATCATTATTATTCGATGAAAAGATTTAAGTTCTATAACGTCTGCAAACTTCCTTTCCATTG